>CAZPZP010000855.1:0-1971 GCA_964591025.1 uncultured Chthonomonadaceae bacterium | reverse complement strand
GCTTTGCGACGTTTTATCCTGCCCAACAAGGAATTAAAAACGGCGTGCGCGGACCCTCGAAATCCGTGATTGCGGCGAGCAAACGGGCGGCGTCTGCGTTTCACACTGCCGTGATCAGAACCCTCGACGGTGCGCTCAAAAGTCGCGGGATTCGTACCGACAAGCAGACCGCCATCGGAAGCAGGCAAGGCGCGTTGACGGGTTCCATTTTCTCGCAGGTTCCTGTTGTTTTGGCGGAAATGTGCGTTCTCTCGAACCGCAAAGATGAGGCGTTTATTCTGCAAGAGAAGAACCAAGACCAATTGGCGCGGGCAATGGCGGCAGGAGTGCAAGCGGTTCTTGCCAACCCGATAACGCCCGACAAAACGACAAAATGAGAGGGAAACGAGACCAAACCCATGATTTTTCTGGATTTCGATGGAACTCTGAGCGATATGCCGACACTGTGGGAGCAATACACGCAAAAAGTGGGCGAATTGCTGGCGGCTCAGTTCGGCGGCGACGCTTTGGAATGGGCAAGCGCGACGCTCAACGCTCACCAAACGGTCAATCGAGAGTATGTCGCTCGCTTTTCGTCTCAGCCGACACCGGGCTACAAACAGTGGCTGCAACAAGCGCGATTACAGTCCACCGAGTTGATTTTTACCGCAAGGAACCTGCCTGTTCCCACTGATACGCTGGCATTTGTGATGGAAACACAATATAACGCTCTCATTCAATGCAATGCGCTTTATGAGGGCGCGGCAGAATGCCTCGAATCACTGATTCAAGCGGGACGCACGCTTCATATCGCTTCCGCCAACGACTCCGAGTTCCTCACGGCGGCACTGATCGGCGGAGGGATCGACTCGTTTATCACGCACCGCTTCGGACCCGACCTGCTCGACTGCGCCAAAGAGGGAGTCGAATTTTATGAATGTCTCTTTGCGGAAACAGGCATTGAAGCGTCTCAGGCAATTGTTGTCGATGATCATCCCGAAACCCTGCAATGGGCAATCAAATCGGGAGCAAACGTTATCCAAGTGCGTCTCTCGCCGACAATCCAATACCCCGATGTGGAAGGTGTGATCGCGATATTGACCGATTTGCGCGACTTACCGCCTCTCATAGAGCAAATTCTGCCGAAAGCCGCCCAACCCTCATGGAAAGATTCTCAATCGGGAAGATAAAGCGTTCCAGTCAGTGTGAGAACCACATTGCCCGTCAAAAGAACGCGATCCGCTTGGCAAACGGTTCGCACAATGCCGCCGCGCCGTGACGATTGATACCCGACCAGCGAATCTTTGCCCAGTTTATCGCGCCAATACGGAGCCAGTGCACAATGCGCCGAACCCGTCACATGATCTTCGGCAACGCCCGACGCCGGCGCGAAAAACCGCGAGACGAAATCATAATTTTGCCCTGTGTTCGCTTGTGCCGTCACTATCATGCCGCGACAATCGAATGCCGCGATACGATTCATATCCGGCACTGCATCTCGTACTGCCGCCTCATTTTTCACTTCCACCAGATAGTCCATACGATTTTTGCCGACGAACACAACAGAAGCAAGAACTGCTTTCTCGATCTCAGGCAGTGTCGTTGCTGTGACGACTTCCGCCGGAAAATCCAATGTGATGCCGTTCTGATCCTGCGTCGCCTTCAACAACCCGCTTCGCGTATGGAATTGTGCCGTCGCCTCTGCCGCTAAGACTCTCGTATGCCAGAGGACAAATGCCGAAGCTAGCGTCGCGTGTCCGCATAAGTCCACCTCAACGGTAGGCGTGAACCAGCGCAGCCCGAAACTCCCGTCGCCGCGTCGCTCTACAAACGCTGTTTCCGCCTGATTCATTTCCAGTGCGATATTCTGCATCAGAGCATCGGGCAGGGGATTATCAAGAACGCACACCGCCGCCGGATTGCCTGTAAACGCTCGCTCGGCAAACGCATCCACCTGATAAATTGTCTGTTCCATTTCCTGTTCTCTTCATA
>CAZPZP010000854.1:0-1973 GCA_964591025.1 uncultured Chthonomonadaceae bacterium | reverse complement strand
GTCTACTCTGTCAGAAACAAATCTCTTGTTAGTAACTCACTCACCTCTTGCAAGAGTACAGCAGAATAAATTCTTCAGACGGAGGGCGTTACGCCGAAATTTTCCTTCTTGCCTTCCTGCTGACAACAGCAGGAAGGCATTTTGTTTTGTGCTTCAACCCTCTCAGTCCACGCCTTTGAGGGAGGCGAGCGGTGTCAGGGTATAGGCGACGCGGGCAAGTCCTGCCTTTACTACCGCGTCTATGACATCTTTTGCCGCTTTATAGCAATTCGGCGATTCGTCAATCGGAACATTGCCGCCCGCGTTGACCATGACGTTCAATCGCTTCATCTGCTGATTGACTTCGGATTGACTGAACTGACGTTTTGCCGCAGACCGCGACAACCTGCGCCCGCAGCCATGATTGACCGAATACAGACTCTTCTCCGCGCCCGGCTCTGCATACAGAATATAGGAATTGTCGCCCATACTGCCCGGAATCAGAATCGGATGCCCGGTTTGCTCCCACTTGGTTCCTGTCAGCATCGGATGCCCTGCCGGAAACGCCCGTGTCGCGCCCTTGCGATGTATCCACGCCTTGCCGCCGAGCGTCGGAACGTCCTCTTCCTGCACGAGATTGTGGCTGATCTCATAGATTAGTTCTGGCTCCTGCTTGAAGACTTTCTCGAACGCTTTTCCCACTGCTTCCCAAATCAGCAGACGGTTCGCGATGGCAAAATTGGCTCCGGCGGCGACAGCGTTTTTGTATCTGTTGTAGAGCGGATTCTCTGGCTCAAAGTAGACCGCTTCGGCTCCGCCGCGCACGTCCACGCCCTGCTTTTTGAGATACTCCTTGCCCGCCTCGATAAAATATGTCGCCAGTCCATGCCCGAATCCGCGTGAGCCGGTATGCACCATCACCCAAAGATGATCGTTTTGATCATATTGCAACTCTGCAAAATGGTTGCCGCCGCCGAGACTTCCCAACTGTCCGATGCCGCGCTGTAACGGCTTGTCGGGAATGTCCCATGTGTCATCCACTGGAATAAAGTCGCGCTCGGAGTTCTCGCGGTGG
The DNA here is from genome assembly GCA_964591025.1 of uncultured Chthonomonadaceae bacterium. Classification (GTDB taxonomy): domain Bacteria; phylum Armatimonadota; class Chthonomonadetes; order Chthonomonadales; family Chthonomonadaceae; genus CAZPZP01. Next base: position 919 of record CAZPZP010000854.1, on the reverse strand, counting down.
AAACCCAATGCCGTCGCCCCGAAACGCACGATCTCGTTGAACTTGCGCTCATCATAAACGTGTCCGCTGCCTTTGCCGGTTCCCATGCCGACGGTCTCCATCACGCGCTCGGAAAAGTTACGCCGCAACTTGTCGTCAAGTCCCTTGCCTTTGGAGATATTGGACTTAAATGCGAGCATCCCGCAACCAATATCAAAGCCTACCGGTGCTTGGCAAAGAGTCCCATTAGTTGCCATCACGCAACCAACAGGAACCACATAACCTGTATGTACATCCGGCGTAATCACGACATCCTGAACGCCCGGAAACTCCGTCGCATTGACGATCTGACGAAAAACCTCTTCCTCACACTCCTCGAACAATTTCGGCGTGAGAAAAAGGCGAACCGGAACCTTGACACCTTTGGTCAGCACATAACAATGGAGATCGTCGTTCCATTCACATTGATACTTGAAACTCATCAACATTTCTCCTTCATTGGCTCTATCGCACAAACACACGGGTTTGCTCATCAATCTGTGCCGTTGCTTTGACCATCTCGTTTCAGGCAAAGTTGCAACAAAAAGAGCCGTTCCGTGCAATGACGGAACGGCTCAGAGCAGACAAATTCAGGGTTTACGCGCCAGTCATCGAGTAGCTTTCGGCTTGCGGGTCAACATCGGGTTTCTTCATCCATTTGTTGCACGCGCTCGAACCGCTGACAAGCAGTGCGAACGGCTTCAATATTGGATGGACGCAGACGGCGATCTGTTGCGTTTGAATGGTGTTGCGGTGGGTTTCATCGTCCCAGTAGCCACACGTCAGGCACGCGCCGACGTGTTCGGGATCGGGGATATGTTCGTTTTTCTTGGCTTCTTGGTAATGGGTATAGGTAGACATCTCGATTTCTCCTTGTTGTCTGCGTCCTCATGAACGCAAT
>CAZPZP010000853.1:0-1986 GCA_964591025.1 uncultured Chthonomonadaceae bacterium | reverse complement strand
GCTGTTTTTGAGTCGGGTACGTTCTTGTACCCGACTTACGCAAGAGGTCTATTGGGTAAGGGAGTCTCAACACAAAAATCGTTCCGGTGCTGCCTTCTGCATCCGGCAGGACGCTCGTCCGCAGGACACCGAGGCGGGTACTTTCAGTACCCGACAATGCGATGGAACAGTTTAATCCTTGAGAGTCCCTAATCACCCAACGACCTAATCACCTAATCGCTCGTATAAAAATCTTCTGGGGGAGCCTTTGGGAGCCACACCGATACACACGTTCCCTGTTCGGGCGTGCTGTTGACGGCGATTTTCCCGCCATGCTCCTCGACAATGCGCCGCACTCCGAACAATCCTAATCCCGAACGGTTAGCGCGTGTCGTAAAAAATGCCTCGAAAACGTGCGGCAGGGTGGACTGAGTGATTCCTTCGCCGGAGTCGCAAATATCAATGCGGACAGTGCTCTCTTCGGCGGCGGCAGACACTTGGAGCGTGCCACCGGTATTCATCGCGTCCATCGCATTAAGAAAAATACTCACAAAAAGATATTCCAGTCGTCGCAAATCGCCAAGAATATCCGGCAGATTATCCGGCAGTTTCTTGCTGATCACAATCAAGCCAACGGCAGCTTGAGCCTGCATCATTCCCAGCAGAGGATTGAGTATATCCTGAACATCGAGTGGTGCAGGGCGTATCGGCTCCTGATTGGAGAGGGCAAGCAACCGATGCGTCAGGGTCATCAGGCGATCCAATTGTGTCTGAAAGGAGAGCAGTCCGTGCGCGTTTCCGGCAGCATAGAGTTCCAATTGCAACGACGCCAAAATATTCCGTATATCGTGCGCGATGCCGACAGCGAGGGTTCCTACAGCATTCATGCGGGCGGTTTCAAGAAGTTTCTCTTGTGCCTCTTGCAGTTTTTCAGATTGTTGGCGGACTTTGTCTTCGAGAGAGAGCGCGTAGTTTTGGACTTGTGCTTGGAGTCTTTTAATTTCTGTGATGTCCTCGAAAGTCCAAAACCGCCCGATGTTACTGCCCTGTGCATCACGAACAGGACCTGTCGAACGGCGCAGAAATCGTGGCGGCGTCGTATCGAGTTCCATATCATCTTCCTGCTCACATTCAGGATCGGCATAGATACGTTCGATTTGTGTTGAAAATGCTTCGGGATTTTTGACGCGCACCATCGCCATCCGACGCACTTCGGAGCCGGGCAGACGCACAACGAGTTCGGGGTCTACATCGAACAATTCGGCAAAGCGCGGATTACAGAGAATGTCGTTCTTATCGTGATCCGTCATCAGGATGCCCTGCTTGGTCGAGCGCAGGAGTGCCTGAATGATTGGCGCGGAGATGGAGTGCCAATCGGGGCGTAGAGCGACATCAGGCAAGTTGACTGCTGTTGCCTTATTGCCTTGAATTTCTACGTTTTGCGGTTGTTTTGTTGATTGTTTTGAGGGGAGCGCAGACATAAGTCGTTGAATGACGCAAGTCACGAGCGGGTCACTTCGCCGCTTCCTTGTTTGTGATCCCTTATTGTAGCAAGCAGAGGTTACAATTTGGTAACAGTCCATTGGCTAAAAGAAATATTATTTGACCAATTTTTGACATCCAGATGCAGGGAGTAGGACAATTCCACTGCGGGTACAAAAACGTACCCGCCTGAAGTACAGTCGTCCTACGGACGAAATTCCCCTGCACGAGAAATGAATTGTTGCTGTCCAAATGTGGTTGCTGATGGTAAGACCCAAGGCGGGTACGTTTTTGTACCCGCCTCGGTGTCGTTCCGACGGGCGTCCTTCGGACGCGATACCAATGGAGAGGCTTCCCGTCCTGCCGGACGGTCGTCCGCAGGACACTATGACGGGTATTTTCAATGCCCTGTCTCACCCTCAGCAACGACATTTGGACAGCAACCATTCATTTCGCTGGACTGATGCGTCTTCATATTAAATTCTTGTTAAGAGGGTGCGTTGATATTCGTTCTTGGGGTACGCT
>CAZPZP010000852.1:0-1990 GCA_964591025.1 uncultured Chthonomonadaceae bacterium | reverse complement strand
TTTTGACTTCGGCGGGAATGGTATTGACGTTATCTGTCGTCAAAATTTTCGCGGATGAGACACCAGCGACGACCAATTTCTCACGCGGATCGGCGGGCGCGAGATCACTCTCGTTCTCGGCAAGCGTCACGGCGAAAGCGTCCTTTTGCGAACCGCCTTCCACTGCAAGTGTATAGACGCCGCTTTGAGCCGTGTCCGCAAATGCGAACTGCACCCCCCCATTTTCCAGCGCAGTTCGACGCGAAACCACCTTGCCCTTTGGCGGAGTTACGCGCACCGCTTTGTTGGCTTCCTTGAGCGGCAGAGTGAGCAAAAACGGTTCATCCTGCTTGAGATTGCGCCGTGACGCCGCGCCCTGCGCCAGATGCGACACCATCTGATAGACAAAGGGAACCCATGCGGGCTTGAGCGGCAATTGATTCGCGTTCGCCCCTGCCCCACTCGCCGCCACAATCACGCGCCCCATTCCGACCTTGCGCTCCACAAACGCTGGACTGCCATCACTAAACCGCGCCATCACCTGAATTGCCGAGGCGTCGGGGGCGGTTTCGGGTTCCAGAGTAAAATAGGTCGAAAAGCGAGCAGTGCCAATATCGAGTGTCGAGGTTTCGCGGAAAATTCGGAGGGCGGAATGCGTCATACTCGCCGGATTGAGAGTAACAGCCTCCTCGTCGCGCAGCTGTTTGCGGGTTCCCAGTGTCGCGGGCAAAAGATTGACGCTGCCAAAATCACTGTTGAGTCGCGTCGCATCGGTAGACGCATTCGGGAAAATGAGAACGCCGCCGCCGTTCTTGACATAATCGGCGAGAACCCGCAAGTCGTTTTGGCTCAATCCTGACGCGCCCGCCAAAATCACCGTATCATAATCGCGCAGACTGACATTGCCGAAGTTCGCTCCGTCGCGCAGTTTGGGAGTGAGGCTTTCTGCCGCGCCGCCGGGAGCCATCGCATTCATAAGATAGAACGACTCGCTGCGGGCGGGGTCGCTTGCGGGCTTCATATCCTGAACCAGAACCCGAATCCGCTCTCGTGACAACACGGCGAAGGGCGCGGAGTTGTCTATCGGCAATCCGTCGGCACTGTCGGCATTATCAAGCGCGATTTTGCCGGTATGCGTTCCGGGCGTCACAAAACTGTACGGGAAAGAGACGACTGCCGACTTCCCCGCACCCACTGAAACCCGCAGATTGGCTTCGGGTTTGTCGTCCACCGAGAGCCGCGCCATGAGGTTGGAGCGTGCCTGTTTGCCGTAGTTGGTGATAATAGATTCGATGCGGACAGGCAACTGCGGCGTAACCAGTTCGCGGCTAAGAGAGGGCATTCCCACGCGGAGATTATCCCGTTCGGCGGGCGGTGCGCCCGTCGAAACCCAAATAAGCCGCGCCTGTTTTCCCATCTCTTTATAGGCAGTTTTGGCGGATTCTTTGGTGCTGTTGTCCCATGCTTTGGCTTGGTCGTCCGTGACCCAATAGACTTCTTTGACTGGTAATTTCGAGGCTTTGAGGAGACGGGCGACTTCGACTGCACCGGCGGCATAATCGGTAGGGCGGTCTGTGAGTTCGGCGGCTCGGAGACGTTGGCGAATCAGTTTCAGGTCGAAGCTTGGAGCGGCAATCACACTGTTCGGCTTATCCGACAGCAAAATCAGCGAAACCGCATCGCCGGAGCGCAGAACTTTGGTTACAATCTCATCGGCGGCGGTGCGAGTGCGCTGCCATGCTGTTCTGCCATTGCGTCCTTTGTGTCCCATCGAAAACGAGTTGTCCACGACAATGACGGCATACACCCGCGCATTCTGTGAGAGAAGCGGAATCCCGATAGACCGTAGCACCGGACGCCCGAATGCAAACACCGCCAGCGCGATCATCAGCGTTCGCAGTATCAGTAGTATCAATTCCTCGATACGCAATTTGCGCTTTTGCCGCTTCTGCGACTGCTGCAAAAACTCCATCGCCGCCCACGAAATGATCTTGACTCGCCGACGACGCAA
>CAZPZP010000851.1:0-1994 GCA_964591025.1 uncultured Chthonomonadaceae bacterium | reverse complement strand
TTGTTCAGCGATGACATCAAGGTTTCGACGCTGGTGTGACCTCACCCCCCGACCCCCTCTCCCGATTCGCTCGTTCCTCGCAGGAGAGGGGGAGTCTCAACAATGGGATTTCCTCCCCTCTCCTCCGACGCAGGAGAAGGGGCGGGGAGGAGATAGACGGCAGACGCTTTTGTGTTGTGTGGGGGCGAGAGTTATGGCTGCAACTCCGGCGCGGCGGTCAGTTCCGACAAGGGCAAAGAGGAAGCCGACACCAGTTCTATCGCGGACGGTTTGGACGCAGAACCTAAGAACGACAGCACCGCCGCGTTGAAGTCTTCGGCTTCTTCGTTGTGCGGCAACAGACGGCTGTTCTCGAAGATTCTCAGGCGGGCGTGGGCGTGCTGCTCATAAAAATCGCGGGCGTGTTCAACGGGCGTGATGCGCGTTTGACGCCCCCATGCCACAAAAATCGGTTGACGCAAGTGCGGATAAACCGGCGCAACGTCGCAGTTCAGCAAGCCGGAGATAAACGAGCGCAGAATATATTGCCCATTGTCGCGGTGCGCCGATTGGTAATTCTGTTCGACAAGCGCGGGCGTCACCATTGCGACATCGTAGTAGACGTTTTCCTTGAGAAACTTTTCGATATAGGAATACGAGGCGATGCAATTATAGAGCGACGTTCCGATTGCGGGCAAACTGAACGCGCCGTAAGCGAGTTGTGACAGGACAGGAACGCGCTGAACCAAATCCTGAATTCCTGTCGGACAAATAACCACCAAACTCTTGACCAATTCGGGATGACGTGCGGCGAGTTGGATGGCGTGCGCGGCACTCAGCGAACTCGCCACAATATGCGCGGGTTCCTTGACGACATCGCGCAGAAAATCCATCATCGCCAGTGTCATCATCTCGGCAGTATACGTCTGGTTGCGCCGTTCGGATTGTCCGAAGCCGGGCAGGTCATAGGCATAAACTTTGTAATGCTCCGAAAGCGCGTCGAAGTTATAGCGGAACTCGTAGGACGAACTGCCCGCCCCGATGCCATGAACGAGAACAAGCGGCTCGCCTGTGCCGCGTACCTGATAGTGGATGCGCCCCAAAAGCCAGCCGTATTCGCCCTCTTCGCCGGGCAATATCATTCCCAAGTCGTGCCGATTTCGAGCGATTGCCGCGTTGATCACTGCCGGTATCGCAAACGCCGCCCCTACGCATAACGCCGCTCGTGCTAATTTTTTCATGTTCGCTCTTGTCTCCTTCGCATACCTTGCGCGTTTTTGAGGACGTACCGAGTGGGCAAAAAGTTTCCAAAGAAACGCGGCGCGAAATTTCAGGAACCACTGCGCCTTATTCCTCGTTTGTTTAAGTAGAAAGACGTGGAAAGCACAAAGGGGACAAGAATGGAACGAAATTGGCTCTCGGATTTTATCGGGCAGCGCGTGACGGCGATCACGGGGTTTGGCGAAGAGAAGTCGGAGACGGGCGCACTGCTCGCTATGGGAGACGGCTGGCTCCAAATTGAAAAGGACAACGGCGAATTGCTGCTGATTCCCTCATCGGCGATTCGGATTGTGAAACTGCTGGATATGACGCGCACGACGCCCGCCATCGAAGCACTGCAATCTTCGTCTCTCCCCTTTACGAATGACCTGCTTGCAGAGCAAAATGACTCGCCATCGGGTTATTGATCTAATGGTCGGGCATAGAGTTCAGCGCGTTGTCGGGTCGATCCACACGCGCTGAATAAAGTTCGGGGACGGATGATCGAAATCTTTGTCTGTCGTCAGCAATAGTGCGGCAGTCGCAAGGGCAATCCTTGCTCGCAGTGATCCCACAAGGCGAGTTGATTTAACTGTTGAGGGTTATTGGAATTTGCGCTCAAAAACGCCTTGTGGCTCTCTGCTCCCCTCTCGAAGGAGAAGGTCAGAGGGCAGTTTTGGCAGTTGACTACAACAACCCGCAACAGTTACGCCTCGCCACAGTGATTGGCAAGGCAATTTTTATTGCCTTGTTAG
>CAZPZP010000850.1:0-1996 GCA_964591025.1 uncultured Chthonomonadaceae bacterium | reverse complement strand
ACGGGGGTTTTCAACCCCCGGTTAAGAGCAGCAACAATGAATTCCTCCGCTGGGGGCGTTCCGCCGTGCGTCCTTCGCACGCCAATCCAATCGCCCACCGACCTAATCACCCAAGTTACGAACCCCGCCTTGCTGAAGAATTTTTCTTTCAGCAAGGCGGGGTTTTTGTGGCTATATCACAACGGAGAGCGGCGATTCGAGGAGTTCTTTGAGGCGTTGTAGGAAGCGGGCGGCGGGTGCGCCGTCCAGAACGCGGTGATCAAAGGAGAGGCAGAGATTCATCATGGAGCGAACGACGACTTGCCCCTGAACTACAACGGGCTTTTCGGCGATGCGCCCGACGCCTAAAATTGCCGCTTGCCCTGTGACGACGATCGGGTCGAAGACATCAATGCCGAACGCGCCCAAATTTGTGATCGTGAAGGTTCCGCCGGAGAGATCGTCGAGGGTGAATTTGCCGGTGCGGGCGCGTTCAACGCTCGCCTTGAGTTCCTTCGCCAGAACGCCGAGCGTTTTGGTTTCGACATTCCGAACGACAGGGACGATCAAGCCTTCGTCGAGGGCAACCGCGACACCGATATTTTTGGCTTTGTGAATCAGAATGGTTTCGCCGTCGAAGGTGACATTGAGGCGCGGATGTTCATCGAGGGCTTTGGCGGCGGCTTTCACCAAAATATCCGTAAATGAGAGCCGGACGCCATATGCCTTTTCGATGTCAGGCAGAACTTTGGCGCGGAAGGCAGCCGCTTCCGTCATATCTACTTCGAGCGTCAGCGTGACGTGCGGGGCGGAGAACGCCGATTTTGCCACATTGTCGGCGATCCGTTTTCGCATTCCCGTAAAGGGCAGGCGCGTTATATCATCAGCAGGGACGGCAGAAGCGGGAGCAGCTTCGACTGCGGCAGGACGCGACTCGGCATGACGCAAAATGTCGGCACTGCGAACGCGACTGCCCGGAAGCCCCGACGCTAAATCACCGACATCTACGCCCAAATCGTCCGCCATACGTGCCGCAAGCGGAGTCACGCGCTGCGGTGCTGCGGCGGGCGTAACGGTTTGCGATTGGACAGGTGGGACAAGAGCGGCAGCAAGAATATCACGCTCGATAATGCGCCCGCCGGGTCCTGTTCCTTTTCCTGCCAAACTCGCCACGGTAACTCCGCGCTGTTCGGCAAGGCGAGCCGCACGCGGCGAAATTGGAATCATGCCGGAGACCGGCGAAACATTCGGGGCGTTCAACTGGAGCGGCGGCAGGGAAGACGGAATGGGCGCGGAACTCGACGGCTTCGACGGTTTGGTCTCCGCCAACGCGAGCGCGATTGCAGCAGTTTGCAATGGTTCTTCGGCTCCAGCGATCACAGCAATCGCTTCACGAATTGGGACAAGGGCGTTCTCAAGATGAAGAATCTGCCGCAATATGCCCGACGCTTCGGCGGGAACCTCCATCGCCGCCTTGTCCGTTTCGATTTCCAGCAGGATTTCTCCCTCCGTGACGGAATCGCCCTCTTTCTTAAACCATTTGAGTATGGTTCCCTCTTCCATCGTGGAACCCAATTGCGGCATTAGGACAGTGTGTGCCATTTTATTGCCTCACTCCTCTGTGTAGAAAATCTTCGTCTTCTTATTGTGACACATAGGGCTTGTTTTCCTTTTCGTTTGCTTTCTTTTTCTTGTTTCTTTTGGAGTGTTGACATTCATGAGGCAAAACTTTTATAATGGCGTATCGCAACAACAGAATTGTGCGAGAAAGGAAGAAAATCATGCCGCTTGATACATCGCAACTCACCCATTTCGCTCTGTTCGCCGGGCTGCCACCTGTCGCGCTGCAATATATCGCTGAACACTCTAATCTGCGCCGTATCCGGTCGGATAACTCGATTGTGCATCAGGACGATCCCGGTGAAACCTTTTATGTCATTCAGCACGGAACCGTCAAAATCTCCACGACCTTGCCGGACGGCGGCGAAGTGTTTCTGGCACTGCTGGCAGCCGGTGA
>CAZPZP010000849.1:503-1998 GCA_964591025.1 uncultured Chthonomonadaceae bacterium | reverse complement strand
GTAAGCCCTTTGCGTGGATACGCGCCAATGTTGCCACCTTTATCGGCTTGTGTCTGCTGATTCCCGTGACTCTCTTTATTTGGAGATCATGGGCATATCAAACATTTCGCCTCAAATCTCTATCGGGTTACAACGATAAGCGTACCGTAGAGCTTCGTGGTCAACTGATTCGTGGCGCGTCATTATTTTTTACAGGGCAAATTGACGGCAAGGAATATAAAAATATTCCACTGGATTCGTCTCCAAGCAACAAAGACAGATTTGGCTCCACGGAACAGACGGTCAATGTGACATTTCCCAAAGACCCCTTTGAAGGAGCGCAGCAGATCAAAGGCTCTGTCTACGCGATCCATAAACTGCTGTTCTTCGATATGCCTATCCCCAAGATGGAGACACCGTTTTCATACGGTGGTACGCCGGTTAAGCCAGAAATTCCTGTAAAATCATTCGCGGCGGGCGTTAATCAAAAGTACAAAGTTGAAATCAAGAATGCGGATAGCGCGACGGTTATTGATGTTGAAAATCGTCCTGTTTCGGGAGCAAAATGGCTGGGTGATGGGCTTCTTATGCCGGGATTGCCGATAGCGCAACCCTATCAGTTCACAATAACGCCGATTGTCAAAGGGAAGCCGGGGGAATCAGCGGTGATTCAAGTGACGGTTACGCCACCTGTGCCACCTGCAATACCTTTACCAAGTGGTTTGGAGACAACCATTCCTACACCGCCGGGTAGGGATACCAGTAAAATGACAGTGCAAAACGCAAATACTGGCGAGGCTGCTCCTTTCATGCGTGGCAGCAACGGTGAGCTTATTGTGGCTCCCGGTGCTGGGAAACGTCCTACAGGTGTTGCCCCGATTGAGAAGTTTATAGTGGTTGACCAAAACGGTGAAGTCGTTACAAGAGCGGCTTACAGACCAACAGGACCTGTTCCTGCCGCTAATCTTGAGACAGCAGATGACGCATATATCGCACTGATGGAGGCAGTGGAGACAACTCCTGGTGATCAACAAATTCCGAAACCCGCATTAGATGCGGCAGAAAAATCGGTGCGCGGATTCAAACTTCGGCATCCAGTACGATTGCTAATGGCTGGGATTGTTTACCGGTTGCAAAAGAACCAGGAGGAGAAGGCGACTTTATGGCTCAATACCGCAGTTCAAATGTTTGAAGCCGACGCAGCACAGCCGAATGTTTGGAAAGCCAGAGCCTATCGAGAATTGGCGATGGTTGAGAAGGGGGTTGCGTCCTCAAATCACCTAAAACAAGCCGTCGAGCTAAATCCCGAATGGTCGCGAGCCAGTTACGATTATGTTGTAAGCCTATTCGATTTGTGTGCCGGCGGTAATACTGATTACTGCGCCGCTGTCAGAAAAGAGTTCGATACCAGAAGAGCCGACATTGAATCTTATTTGAGGCTAAAAAACAAAGAGAGAGAGTTCCAATCTCTTGAATCTGAGGTAAATAAGGTCAGTCCTCAATAGTTTTTGTTTTT
>CAZPZP010000849.1:0-493 GCA_964591025.1 uncultured Chthonomonadaceae bacterium | reverse complement strand
CCGCAATAAGTAGGGAAAGGGAAAGATACTTTCGATGATTGCTCAAGATTCCGGATTGCTCTCACATTTCCAAATCCAGATCAATGGACAAACACTTCCGCCTCATGCTATGCATGACTTGTTAGAATGCACAGTGGAGAACAGCGTTGCCTTGCCCGATTTCTGTGTTATTCGGTTTCAGGACAGCGAATTCGAGTGGATCGATTCGCCGCTGTTTACCGAAGGGGCGGCTCATTATCTCAGGAAGACACGAGACAGATTCCGGCTTCCTGCCCTTGTTTTACGGTGAGATCGTTGCCGTTGAGATGGATTTAGCGGCGCATGGACTGCCGACATTGACAGTGCGATGTTATGATCGCTCGCATCGGCTGCAGCGTGGGCGGCAAAGCCGGGCTTTTGTCAATGTGACGGATACAGATGTGGTTCGCAAAATCGGCACGGAATTGGGCTTCGAGCTTCATGCCGTCGAAACCCGCCAAGTTCACGACTGGAT
>CAZPZP010000848.1:1789-2002 GCA_964591025.1 uncultured Chthonomonadaceae bacterium | reverse complement strand
CTGTTAAGTCTTTGGCATCCGGCTTATCAATCAGTGATGCGGCTTCGCAAACAAATTCCAGATCATAGACTGGAAGATAGACGCGCATTTTTAGTCGGCGCGACTCGTCCATGTGAATTCGTATCTCTACTTTTTCACCCTCTTTCACAGAACGTGGAAGGTCAACGCCACGAATACGTAATTCACCGACTTTGGTATTCTCTTTTGCGGGGG
>CAZPZP010000848.1:0-1779 GCA_964591025.1 uncultured Chthonomonadaceae bacterium | reverse complement strand
CCAAAAAGTAGACGATTAGCTCATCGTTGGAGCCTGCTGCTACATTGCGTATCACCGAATACAAGGCAGAACCATGTGCTGGCAAAGGAATACCGAGTTTGATAATTTCCCCAAAACTACCGTTCTCCAGTGCTACTCCATACGTATAAGGTGTCACAGCGTGAGCCGGGACGATGCCATAACGCATGACGACGACTTGGGGCGTTACTATCCAGATTGCTCCTGTGACATCTCGCAAGGAAATGACAAACTCTGTCGCCGTACTTCGCCCCGACATTACTTGACAAACAAATGCGCCTTTGCGAAGCGAAATCCAACCAGTATCCCAATCGCCGCTGGCACGCGCTATACGAACTTCTCCCGCAAAGTCAACCGGAGAGATAACGCGCCCTGAAACAGTTTGCTCTCGTTCCTGTGCGACGGGGTCATAGAACAGTTCCAGTTGAGCCTCACGTTGAGAGTATGAAACCTTCGTTGTGGCACGATCTTCGCGCAATATCCCACTGGCATGGATTGCCGCGCCGCGTGCAACCACCGTCATTGGGTTCAAGTCGTGTGAACGAGGAATGCCAAACTCATTATCTAAACGCTTACGGAGGGAAGGCATTCGAGTCGGACCGCCCACCAAAAGCAAACGCGCAATGTCATGAGGTTGAAGCGAAGCGTTCTCTAATCGCTCACGGGTCAAGCGAATTGTCCGGTCAATCAACTCCTGAATCAAATCTTCTAATTGAGCGCGTGTGAGCGGCAATTGCTTGACAGGCAAATCGAAATCACTCAAATCTATGGAGACATTATCTTTGCTGCTCAATCGAATCCGCGTTTGTTCGCACGCTCGAATCAACATTTCGCGATAGGGGGAAGTTTCAAGTTGCGGCAACGCTCCCTGACTGCGAACTAACTGCCCCATAACCCACTCGTAGATTTTGAGGTCAAAGTCAGCCCCGCCTAAATAGTTGTCGCCGCCATGCGCGACAACACTCATTTCACGATCACGTACTCTGACGAGCGATACATCGAATGTGCCGCCACCTAAATCATAGACAAGATAGTGACCTTCATCGGGTTCGCCCTCTAGATAAGCCGTCGCCGCCGCTATAGGCTCTTGAAGCAGTGCAACAACGTCAAGTCCTGCCAGTTCCGCCGCCCGATGCGTCGCCTCACACTGCGGTTGGAGGAACATTGCTGGAACCGTAATCACAACGGAACGCGGCTCATAATCATAGCGCAGTGCGGCTCCTGCTTTGAGTTCTTTTAGCACTTCAGCAGAAAGGGCTTCGGGAGTCATCTCCTGTCCGTTTTGCATTCGGTAGGTGTTAAGAGTTCCCATATTGCGCTTAAATTTCGTTGCAGGGACAAGCATCGGTTTATCCAAAGCATCCTGCCCCACAAGAATTTCATTGGTTGAAGTGACTGCCACCGCAGACGGCGTAGATTCTCCTTCCAAAGTATTCGGCACAATCTCAATGCCATCTGCAACCGCACGGGCAAGGACGGAGTTCGTCGTTCCCAGATCAATTCCAAAATCAACAGTCTGACGCTCCATCTTTCGTACTCTCTCCTTTGGTAATTACCTCTGCGACTCGAATCAGTTCCGGTGCAGTATGTTCGTCGTTTTGATAATAGACAGCAGGAATGAGGCATTCTGAGATGACAAAGGGTTCGCCTTCTCCCTCCTGATGCACCACACGGACACGCATTTGAGGCGAGTAGGTCCGCCCCAGCATCTCATCGATCCGAAAGCCCAAATCGTGGAGATGCTCCAGAGTGCGCTCGCAC
>CAZPZP010000847.1:0-2003 GCA_964591025.1 uncultured Chthonomonadaceae bacterium | reverse complement strand
CGCTTGGCGGAACGCCATCGTGCCGGGTATTTAAAATGCCCGCACAAAAGGCAAAATCGTAGCAACGAGATTTGGACAGCAACAATTCATTCTGCTGATCCAAATCTTATGATTATGCGCGAACTCTTTAGAAACTTGAGGTAGGAATGATTCCTGTTGTTCGTACCGGATTGCAGATCAAGCCGGACTGTGCGCGTGTGGTATTTCGCCCGTTTTATCCGGGCAACGATACCCGCGTCATGAAAATCATGGCGCGGGTTTTGTCCTTGACGGATTCCGAAGTCAGCGAACTGTTGAAAAGTGTTCTTAAAGAGTTCAATGGTCGTCACTTTCATGCTGAAGCCTTTTATCTCAAACGCTATGAGGCGATGAAGGGGTTTGCCCTCACGGATATTATGCCCTCCCGCGAGCGTCAACTTCTTATCGGGGCGTTTTTCACAAATGAATACTCGCTGGAATCAGCGGCGTTATTCAATCCCTCGATGGTCTGGCATCCCGATCAGGAGGGATTGCCGAAGGGAACGCGCCGATTTATTCTGAGTTTGCGGGCGACGGGCGAGGGACATCTCTCCTCGATCACATTTCGCTCCGGCACTATTGATGCCAAAAATCAGATCGTCCTCGATGCACCGTCGCGTTGGGCGACGATGCCGGAAGTCGTCCCTGACGCCAACTATGAGAAACGGCTCTTCGAGCAGAAACTCGTGGAGATGAAGCACATCGATCTGTTGGCAACTGAAGTGATGGAAGATTTAGAGGATAATTTTTCGTTCGAACAACTCCAGACCTCCCTCAAAAACATCGAGCGGCGGCACCGTGACCTTTATGTAGATGGTAAGCAGACGATACGCGGCATTCTTCTGTTGGCACAGTCGAACTACGAAGTCTCCTTTGAGCTGGAGCAGCAGCTTTCCGAGAGAATCATTTTCCCGCATTCCCCAACGGAAACCAACGGGATCGAAGACGCCCGTTTTGTGCAATTTACCGAAGAGGATGGCAGTCAATGCTATTATGCGACCTATTCGGCGTATGATGGGCGCGTGGTTCTGCCACAGATGCTGCAAACCGATGATTTCACCCACTTCAAGTTGAATACGCTCAATGGACCGGAAGCGCAGAACAAGGGAATGGGACTGTTCCCGCGCCGCATCAACGGCAACTATGCGATGATCTCACGGCAGGATGGCGAAAATATCTATATTATGTTCTCGGATAATCTGCACTTCTGGCACTCCAAAGAGCTTCTGATCAAGCCGTCGTATCCATGGGAATATATCCAATTAGGGAATTGCGGTTCGCCGATAGAGACAGACGAGGGCTGGCTGCTGCTGACTCACGGCGTCGGAGCAATGCGAAAGTATTCGATTGGGGCGGTTCTGCTCGATAAAGACGATCCACGCAAAGTTATCGGGCGGCTGAAAGAGCCGCTGTTATCGCCCGACGCCAACGAACGCGAAGGTTATGTCCCGAATGTGGTCTATAGCTGCGGCGGCGCGATTCATAACAATATGCTGATCTTGCCCTACGCAATGTCCGATTATGCCAGCAGTATCGCTCTTGTCCCGCTCAAAGAACTGTTTGCCGCGCTGAAATCGTGAGCGCAGAGAGCAGAAGCATCCTGTCTGCGCGATTCGGTTCGACGCGCCTGTTCCGGGTACAAGAACGTACCCGGCTAAAAAACAGACGTCCTACGGACGAACCCATTGGAAGTCTCTGCCTCTGCATTGGGATTTGAGTGCGAAGCACGGCACGGCGGAACGCCCCCAACGGAGGAATTTACTCACCTCTCGCACTGGAGGTTGAAAACCCCCGTCTGGAAAAAACAAGCGTCTTTCAGACGCACCGAGTGGCGACTTGTCCCGTCTGAAAGACGGTTGCTCTTTGCTGCCGGGAGTTTTCAACTCCCGGACAGAGTTCTCAGCAACGAGATTTAGACAGCAGGGAATTTATTCCGCCGTCTCTCACAGCGCGAACGCCTCTAGCAGCGAAATGAATTGTTGCTT
>CAZPZP010000846.1:0-2006 GCA_964591025.1 uncultured Chthonomonadaceae bacterium | reverse complement strand
ACTAAGCGGGGATTATAATCCCCGTATTGCCCTGCCAGCAGCACCACACTATACCGTGATCCAATCTCGACGGCTCAATCTCATTTCACCGTTTATTGTGGTGCTGTCGCCCTACCCTCTATCCTTTATCCTCTGCCTTTAGATATGCTGCAAAATGCGATCATCGAACGCTTTTTGATCGACGATAAACGACTGCAACGCCGACTCGGTCATCAGGGCGTCGAGAGAGGCGCGACCCTGCCACTGTGCGACTTTGGGGATTTTGCCGACCTCTCGAATTGCCGTTTGCTCCTCTGCGTTGAAGTCGGCGAACAGTTGCGTACCGAAATCTTTGTCGGCTTGGCGTAAGTCGTCGCCTGTCAGCGTATGCCCGCCGCGTGCCGCCAATTCTTGAGTGAACTTCTTGAAATTGTCATCAATCGTCCACAAGCGTTCAAGTGAGGTCAGATCGGCGTCGGCATGGAACGTCGCTTCGTAACTCTCGTTGGTCTGATCTTTGATGTCTGCCGCGTTGTAGCCTTTGTCATAAAACTCCTGCACTGCCTTGGGCGGAATCGTGAACACGTCCACACCGGCGAGCGCAACCATTTGATCGGCGTTTCGCATGGAAGCCGCGATCTGCTCTGTCGGAATGGTATCGTCGTGGCGGCGCAGTTCACGCAGTCCGGCTTGCGAGGCGAGCGTCACTTTTTCGCCCACCAGTTTGCCATCGCCGAGTCCGTTGTCCGCGACAACTGCATTGAGGCGACCCAAAAAGACATTGACATAGTTTGGGCGAGCGACTGCGCCCGCAAGATAGTTCTGACGCGCCGAGAACCCCAGTGTATAGTTGATCGGAATGCCCTCTTGCCGCGCCCGCGCAACCGCGCAGTACCCTTCCGGCGTGAGGGGAATTTTGACGATAAAGCGGTCGGGGTTGACAGCATAATAGCGTTGGGCATACCGAAACGTCTTTTCAATGTCGTTGCCGAGAGCGGGATGGAGTTCCACGCTGACAAGAGCATCGAACGCATGGACGAGGCGCAGGGCGATATGGCTATTGACGATAAAGACAATATCCATCACCAAATCTTCCTGTGAGATGTTGGGTTCGACTTCACGAATGCGCTTGGCGGCGGTAGCAATCTCATCGTCCATGATGCCCGTTTGGACAACGGCATTTGCAAGCGTATTATTGGTGGTGAGTGCCGACATTTCGCCGCGCCATAGTTTGGTGGCTTCGTCGAGATTGCCGGTATCGAGCCAGAGTTGCGTTCCGGCGGCTTTGAGTGCGGCGAGCAGGGGACTGTGCTGAATGTTGGTGACGCGGGCAGGCGGATCGTTGACGGCTTGCGCCAGTTCCGTAACCAATGCTTCGCGGCGTGTTAAGTCTAAAGTGACTGCCATAATCGGGTTTACTCCTTGTCGGTCTGCCGTACCTTCATTGGCGCGGCTCTCTTTTCCATTATGGCATACAGGTTTTGGAGCATTAGGGGTTCCATGAAATTTGTTCGGATAGGGTCTTCTTTGGTATCGCATTTTCTATTTGCGTATACCGGCTCGCTTATTTGATGTGCCGCAGGATGTACCCACGTATACGACGGCGCAGAGCAATCACAGAAGCAAACGCAAGACTTGACAAGATACTCGATGCACCCGGTTCAGGAACAACAGTCAATGGAGTAAGAAGCAGAGCGTGTAAAGGAGATGAGCCGTAAGATTGGCTGCCAAGGCAGATAATTTGCCCGCTTTCGTTGATGTCGGTGGCAAAACTGATATACCAGCCAGAGTTCGCGCCAATGAGCATATTGAGATTATGCGGCTGCCCATTTTCCCAGAGAAACGCGATAGTCAAACCTTGTTCGTTGGGCGCATATCCGGGCATTGCAGTGTTGACACTGCGGTTCTGCCTGATTCATTTGGTTGCTCCTCGCTTTTTGTCTCCCTGTATCGAATAGACCTCTTGCAAGAGTCCAGCAACAATTTATTTCTCGTGCAGGTCTCGTCCCGCCGTGCCGTGCTTCGCA
>CAZPZP010000845.1:0-2007 GCA_964591025.1 uncultured Chthonomonadaceae bacterium | reverse complement strand
CACACGGAATTTTCCCGATGGATTCTTCTAAGATTTTTCTCCGCGCAAAAATCCCGTCCTAATCAAATATCAAACGAGGACAACTGAGGAAGTTAATTGAGCAAAACAGCAAGTGGAATCGAAGAGAATAAAGAGAGCTAAACGAAGAAATTTATTACTTGCGACAGAAACGAGGATCAGATGAAGTTTTTCACTCCAGAAGTTTATCGTTCATGGTATAACCCGAACCCCACAGAACATATTTTGATGGCGGCTCATCGTCAATACCATCGATATATTGAGAGTTTGCAAAGTGTTCTTCCTTCTCATCTCATTGCGTTGACGCAGTTAGCCGGAACGGATGACGGATTGATTGTCAAAGCCCATCATGACCGCGACGCAAAACTTTTGGAGATAACTTTGCGGTGCGGCGATCTGCAGATGGGCTATTATGACCTTGTACTTCTTTACGAGGACGCCGAAATCTCTCCGCAGCACGAACAGAAATTGGCACATATTGCTCGCACGACAAAAAGCGATGGCGAGCATGAATCTGATCTTTGGGTACATGAAGTGGATATTGCAGAAAGCGGACGCTTCATTCATCGTCTCTTTTTTCATCAGGTTTGGTTTGAGATCAGTTGCCGTGATCTTCAGTGGGAAAAATCAGAACGTCCAAACCGCAATTTGCCACGCATTAGAAAACGATATACCTCTGAAGGGGAACGAGAGTTTTCACAGGCGGCGCAATGCGTTCTTGAGAAGAACACGGAACCTCATTGTCCGCTCGCTGGATGATCGTTTTATTTTTGGTGAAGAGTATGGCGATACACCTGATTTGCAACCATAAATGATATTTCTGTTTACTTGCGGTACGGACGATGAAATACAGGCGGCTCTAAATAGCGGTTCAATTCTTGCAGGCGTTGTTCGATAAGGGTGCGTTCCATTGAGGGAATTTCTCGCGTCTCCAAAGACGCCATGAGCATCTCGCGGAGGTTTTGGCGTTTGGCGATTTCGCGCCAATAGTCCTTGAGCCATTCGCGTTCATGAAGCATCAGTTTTTTGACAGTATATTCCCCGACGGATGTCAGCCAAGCGATTTCGCCATCGGAGTTGATTTGCCAGTGCAAGTCATGGTCGCCCCAAGATTCACACGGATCGAGCCAGCCAAAACCTAACGTTTCCTCCTGCGGGCTTGTCCACTGATCGCCTTTATTCTGATTGCATTCGTTGCAGCACCAATAGAGATTGGCATACTCATTTTCCAAATCGCGGCGGGCATACATTCCGTTTCTAGGGCGGTGATGATCTATAGAGAAATTCGCGTCAGAACCGTTGTGGTATTCGTGGACAAGACAATAGGCACAGCGATGCTGAAAATCGGTGCGAAGCAGGGAGCGATAAAGGCTATAATTACGATACCGACGTTTAGGGATACTTCGCGTGAAAATCAACTCTGTTCGTCCTCTATTTACGCTCAGGAAACGACTCAATAATTTGCTGAATCGCAAGCAGTTCGGCGTCGAGGTTTGCGAGTGACTTTTGCAGAGAACCCGCTTTGGACTGCATTTCGATCTCGTTGATCTGTTCGCATACCTCTTCAAGACGCTGGCTTTCTTGTGCGGTCAGAGTTCGGTGCAAATCTTTGTCAATGAGTACTTGATACTCTTTGTGGAGAGAGGCAGCGTGCTGGCTGATCCGATACTGTGCCAGCCAAATTTCCACAACTTGCAAGGCGGTTTTGCCTTGAGGTTTCCCAATTTGCTCCAAAGCTTGATACATTTCGGCGGGCATTTCAAGGCGTTCGATTGTCTGTAGCATTGTTCTTTCTGCTCCTTTCCTCTCAGTCGCTCACAACCGCAGACATCTCTATACGTGCTGTAGAAGAGTAGACCTCTTGCAAAAGTCATCTCAACTCCTAGGCAAGATGACAAGTGAAGCGTACAGTGAGATTGGCAGACTATCCACTTTTTAGGACTGACCAGTACTTGTGCAAGAGGTTTAGTATATCACGAAAAAGCTAAG
>CAZPZP010000844.1:0-2009 GCA_964591025.1 uncultured Chthonomonadaceae bacterium | reverse complement strand
TTTTTGAGTCGGGTACGTTCTTGTACCCGACTCTTGCAAGAGGTCTATTGAAAATCTATCCGCCGCAAGGGAGTACGGATAGTTGGGAATAGCACCGGCGATCCTCGCGAGAACCTAAGACCTCAGCACTCTTTAGGCTGGGGTTTCATACTCGGCTTCGAGACGAATCAACTCCTCTTCGGAACGCGCCATGCCAACCGGACCCTTGAACTTCCCACGAACCGCAACCGCGTAGAAAATCAACAAAGCGACCAGAGTTCCACCGAAGATATAGCCTGTCAGTGTGTTGGGCGGCAGAACGAACAGCACCGTGATAAAGGCGATCCAGACAATGGCGATGACGTTGACCGGCACACTCCATTTTCCCAAACTCCAAGGACCGTTGGTACTCGGTTTCCAGACGCCCTGCCGCACGGCACGCACCTTGAGCAGTAACGGCAAACCATAGGAGAGATAGAGACCAACGGTACTGATGCCCGTGACGGCGGGGTAGAGCGTAGTGAAGTCCAAACTCTGAGGAAAGACCGTGACGACCACAAGAATCAAGCAGGGCAAGAGCAAAGCCAGCGCAGTCGCCAGCCAAACACCGGCGGCGGGCGTTCGATACCGATGACTAACACGCGCCCATGTTGTTGAAAAGGGCAGTCCCCCATCCCGCGAGAGCGCGAAAATCATGCGCGAAGTCGAGGTCAGGCAAGCAAGCCCGCAGAACCACTGAGCCAGCGTAACCAGCCACATCACAAACCCGACGAACAGATTGGTTTTGCCAAAACTCTGCTCGAACACGGCGCGGAACGGATTGGACGCGCTTGCGGCAGAAGGCAAGTCTTTGATGGCGAGCGTGACAAAGGCTAAGAGCAAATAGCCGAACAGCCCGGAGACTGCCACCGACAAAAAGATTCCCCAAGGCGCACGCACGCGGGCGTCTTTAGTCTCTTCGATGGTATGCGCGGAGGCGTCGTAGCCCGTATATGTCCACTGTGCCAGCAATAGCCCGCCCAAAAACGCGAACCAGTAGGGCTTGTCGGTTACCGTCGTGAACGTATTAGTGAAGAGGTACGAGACGGGCTGTTTCGGCACAAAGAACGCCAGCGCGAACACGATGATCGCGACTCCAGCGATATGATAGACCGCACTGAAATCGTTGAGTCGGGCGACGACACGAATTCCGATATGATTCAGCACGGCTTGGGAGAAGAGCAATACAGTGAAGACGATCATATAACTTCTGATCTCTTCGCCGCTTCCGAACCACGCACCGAACAGAGGTTTTATGAGCGGCGCGAGAAATGTGGCGCAGGTATAGTCAATGCCCGCCATCGCCGCCACAAGCCCGATGAGATTGAGCCAGCCCGTGATCCAGCCCCAACCGGGTCCGCCTAACAGTGCCGCCCAGTGATAAAGTGCGCCGGAAGTCGGAATCGCAGAGGCGAGTTCCGCCATAGACGCCGCCACAAAGAGAACAAAGAGCGTGACGAGAGGCCACCCAATGCCCATGACCACGGGACCGCCCGCATTCAGCCCTACTCCGTATAAGCCGACGGCTCCGGTCAAAATCGAGATGATCGAAAAAGAGATGGCGAAGTTCGAGAACCCGCCCATATCGCGCAGAAGCTGCTGTGCGTAGCCGAACTGATGCAGAACCTCTTTGTCTGAGTCCGATTTTTCTAAATCCGATGACGTTGGTTGGTTGCTGCTCACAGTCGATCCTTTCCCACGAAACGCTCATGATGTTCCTGCCGAAACTGCGCGATGCTTTTTGTTGCCCGCGCCGCCAATGCGAACGTCACTGCCGTTACCAGTATCAGCAGTGTCACGCCCAGAATGACTCCGTACTGTGCCATGAATGCCCTTTCCCCTCGCTGCCAAATCAAAATAACCTCCCCCTAACCCCCTCCTTCCGTAAGGAGGGGGAATCAAAATGCTCCCCTCTAACCTCACTTCTGAAGAAGGAGGGGGAATCAAAATGCTCCCCTCTAACCTCACTTCTGAAGAAGGAGGGGGAATCA
>CAZPZP010000843.1:0-2009 GCA_964591025.1 uncultured Chthonomonadaceae bacterium | reverse complement strand
TCATAGGTCAAGACAAGACAGGATTCGGGAAGTTATACTTTTACAGTCACTAAGGATGAAGATTGCCATAAAGAAAAGTGCTGGATTGACGCCCGACGATGAGATGAAATGATCCGGCAAATCTGCCGTATCCTCCGGGAACAACGGGGACTTTTGCGGTCAAAGTGCCATAAAAGTCCCCGTCTATTGGCTTGATTCTATCTTATCATACCCTGCCGTAAATTGCAACCCGATTTTTCGCACAACGGCGAAAATTTCCTTATTGCTCAGACCCAATGACTGACCCTCATCCCTGCTTGCGGCGGCGCAAAGCGACGAGTCCCGTCGTAACAATGCCCGCGAGCAAGGCGAACGCGCCGGGTTCGGGAACGGGCGCACGCGAAATGACCGTTATCCGAGTCGCATAGTCGCTGTTCGGGTCGGTGTTGTCACTGAACGCCGAACTGCTTACCGAAAAGAACAAAAACTCAGCACCCTGCGGAACAGTGAGCGTGAGACCGTTCGGGGTTCGGAAGCCAAAATTGAAGTCTTCGGGAATGTCTGTAGGCAGGTTGTCCGCGAAGGTGTTGGGCGTGGCAAAAGTCAGACCGGCGGAGACCGCACCCGGCACGCGGAGCAATTGGTCACTCGGAAGCAGCACATTGTTTGTACTGAAAACGGTAATAGTGTCTTGAGTAATGTCGGGTCGCCCGATGGCAAAGGAGTAACCACCAAGCACGTTGAAACGTACCACGTCGCCAGGATTGATCCCAACGGAGTCCAGCGAAAACGGCGTCGAATCCACCACCGGGAAGTCGGTGTTGTCCAGCGGGCTGACTCGGAGATACGTGCCTCTTGGATTCACGGGAACATCAAAGACTTGCGCCTTTGCGGCATGGGCGGAAAGGAGCAGGAGACAGGGCGCGGCAACGACAAAAGTACATCTGCTCAAGGCAAGGAAGCAAGAAGAGAGGGAATGCGGCATTGGATTTTCCTTGTTTCTACGAGAGTTCTGCGTTGCACGAGGACACCACCGCAGAGAGGGTTGACGTTAAAACTACCAACGGTTGCATATTTCATGCCAACATACGCCTTCCCACGGATACAGTTACGATTTTATTATAAAACCAAGGCAATTCATCCCCTGCCTTCCGAATGCGAAATGATTGTCTCAGCAATCGGCTTTGCAATTTTTTACTTGACAAGTGTTTTCTTATCTGGTAGGCTGTCCATAGAAATCAGGAAACAAAAACCCGTCTGTGGTGAAGTTATGTCCCGCCGCACCGCCTGCAAAGTTTCTGCTGTTTAGGGACAATAATCAGCCTCCCGTTGACAGTCAGTGAGTTGTAGGAAAGGTGACGCGCCGCCGCTGTCTCCGATCAGAACAGGTCTGTTTCCCTTGACCGATTTTGTCTACAGACTTTGCAAGCCATGCTTGCAAAGAAGAGGCAGGGACACTGCCTTCGGACGCTAACGAGAGTGCATTCAGGCTCTGCGTCGTCCGAGAAACAAGAAGCCCCTTGCGTTTACGCAGGGGAGTTGTCACTGTGTTAGTTCCTGTGCCTTCTGACAGATGCGAAACATCCTTGACAAGCCACAGCAAGAGGTCATGATCTACCGTCACGACCTCTCCCAATTCCAACGGAGTATGCCCGCGAAAGACGCCCCGACCATCCGGCACATAACTCCGCTTGGCATACAAACGTTGCGCCGCCCCATGCTCACGGGAGATGCCGACAACCAGACCCGTAAGGGCTGAACGCCAAGCGATTTCCTGTTCTGTCCGCTCCAGCATCTGGTTGCCCAACCCGCGCCCGCGATCCTCATACTGGATTTCGATATTCTGAATCAGGGGAATTTGCTGCTCACGAAAGGGAGGATAGTGCAACTGCCAGCGGATCGTAACGACCCCGACAAGCCGCCCCGCTTCGTAACCTAAAATCGTGGTACTGACTCCATTCTCATGCTCTTGAAAGTGGGCGTCAATGGTTGCGTCATCGCCGGAGAAAAAGGCTTCTTTGACTTCCTGC
>CAZPZP010000842.1:0-2013 GCA_964591025.1 uncultured Chthonomonadaceae bacterium | reverse complement strand
TTTTTTTAATTTCATTCCGATTCGCTTGACAAACCTTTCCCGATGTGTTAAAGTTGCTCGTCTCACAGAAGTGTCCTGTTGCTCCGTTGTAGAGACGGCACTCACAACCTTGCACCCGCCTGTTTTCCGCACGATTTTTGTCTTACCCGTTTTTGTGCGCTGATGAACTTTGCTGCCCTGATTTCCCGTCATAGCGGGCATCATGCTGCTTGAGTTTTATACCGTGAGAATGCCGCGTCATCTCGAATTTTTGCGTTTTACTTTCAATCTGGGAGGATTGTTTATGAAAAGGCTGGCTTGCGCCGTTGCGATTGTCGCCGGAGCGGGGGTTGTTCTGAGCGGAACTACTCGTGTTGCCTCGGCTAACCCGATCCGCCATGCGATTCCGGGGAATCTCCAAATCAGTATTGATGCCCCAAATTCGACGGGCGATTCGTCGATCAACCTCGACGTGTCGTTCCGTGGCGGCGATATGCGTTCCATCGAACTGTTCCTTAACGGAGAACTGATCAAGAAACAGGCGATTCGGACAAGAGAGGGCAAAGGCGTCATCAGTTTTGCGCTCGATGGATTATCTGTCGGCGATCATGCCATTCTCATCAAGGCATACGACCTCAAGGGTAATGTGGCGACGGCGACGACCCGCGTGAAGGTTTCCGGCGAAGAGTTGGGTGGCTTGGCACAGTTTCTCTTCCCGTCGAAGCCGAATTCTGTGGTGCAGGGAGTCGTTCCGCTCCAAATCAAAGTAGACAAATCGGTAAAAAATCCGTATGTCACCTTTGTAGTCGGCGACGATTTTGCCTTCATCAATCTTCCTCCGTTCTCCTACAACTGGGACTCAACCAAAGTCCCAAACGGATTGCAGACAGTCACTGTCGAGATTATTGACGGCGAAACGCTGACAAAAGTCAAAACGCTGACCCTGATCCTCAACGTCAAAAATCCGGGCGGTTTTACCAGCCGCGAACGTGACACTCGCGATCTTTCAGGCAAGAATAATAACCTTCTGCCTCTTGAAGCGGCGGTGCGGCGTGCGGCAGAGACAGTGATGCCCGCTGCGAGTTTGCAGCATCAATCCATTGCCGGACTGCTTTCCCGCCTCGATACCGAATTTGTGCCGACCGTACGCGGCAGCCGCAGTCTGCTCGGCGGGGCATTGCCGAGTCCACTCTTACAGAACCTTGTCGCGGGCGAAAATATCTCGTTGATCACGCCTGATATTGCGGTCTTACGTGCCAACACTGGGCGTGTTCAGCCGGCAACACGCACCTCGGTTCCGAATGTTGCGTTTGCCAATCCAACCGAGCGACCTTTTCCTCCGACCCATGATGTGCGCCCAAGCCTTGAGTCTCCGCGTCCGAGTGTAATGGGACTGCTGGCAATGCCGAACATGACGGCAGACATATCGCGCCCGAACACGAGCATTGCGCGTCAGGGCGTGCGACTGCGCCGCGCCGGAAATATCGCCGCCATGCCGCAAGCCTCACTTGGCGATGTGAAAATGTCGGTCACTTCGACGGTGGCGCAGGTTGGCTCTCCAAAGCGAATTGCCAAGAATACTGTCGCGGTTTCGGGAATGAAGGTCAACGGCAAAGCGATAGAAGTGGCATTCGACAATCAGCGGATCGCGTTCGATGTGGCTCCGCGTGTCGAAAAGGGCGTTCCGCTCACTCCGTTCCGCCAGATTTTCGAGCATACCGGCGGCAAAGTCGAGTGGTACAAGCAGTCACAAACGGTTCGCGCCTTCAACTCCGAGCGTGAAATCGAGTTCCGCATCGGCGACAAAGAGGCGAAAGTCAACAACCGCGTCGTCACCATCGAGCGCACACCTTATGTCGAGAACGGGCGTGCTATCGTTCCGCTCTCCTTTGTGCGCGACGCCCTGAATGTCAAGGTCAACTTCGATGCCTCGACAGGTCGCTTGATGATCCAGAGCAAGCGATAGACATTTCCGAGTGAACAATAGACCTCTTGCAAGAGTCGGGTACAAGAACGTACCCGACTCAAAAACAG
>CAZPZP010000841.1:0-2022 GCA_964591025.1 uncultured Chthonomonadaceae bacterium | reverse complement strand
ATGGCATTCCATGCTTCGAGGGTGAACGCCCGAATATGGTGATCGGGACCCATCGTGAGAACGAATTTGTCCCCAAGAGCATCACGAAATTTTTGCGGCACAATGAGCCTTCCCTTGTCATCGAAGGAGTACTCGAAATGCCCCCAAAGGCGTTTAGTTGTTGGGGTCGTTTCCGGCATAAGCGACACATACGATCATAAAAACAGGTTTCTGGTGGACGAATTCTGAACTTTGCCCCACCTATCCCCACCTGCCTACCACTTTCACCCACTTCTGCCCCTATTCTACAGGGATAGAGGCGTGGTGTCAAGTGCTAAAGGGGGCATTTCATGCTCTTTTTTGCACTTTTTTTCGCTACTTGTCGCCTATTGATATAACTTGTAGACACATTTCGAGGAGTTTACTCCATGTGCGATGCACCGATTGAATCAATTGCCCTTGTTAGTTCTTGTGATCTTCTCCTGCCAACCGAAGCAGAACGCACTCGAATCCGCCAACTCACCAAGAAACTCAAGCCTTCGATTATCAAGCCTCCTGATGTTGATGTTCCCTTACCATTGACTCCTACCAATAATGAATTTGCAATATGGCTGTTATCTCTCAATAGCACCGCAGATAAAAACTGGCGAGATCGAGTCGTTGCGGCATGGGCTGTCGGCGTCTCCGACATTCCCGATAAAAAACGCACGCAAGCTATTGTCATCTTGCGTGAACTCCTGTGGAATCGTCGCCATCTCAAGCACGTTCTTTATCGCGAGCGGGCAATAACAGCATTCAAGCGGACGTTCAGTATTATGTTGAGTTTGTTTATCGGCTCGGCAATATTCTATGTCGTGTTTCGCGATCCGAAATCTCTTTTCGATTGGAGATTCTATACGCAGATGGTAGACGTAATGGGGATGATGGCACTGATGTCGGCAGTCGTTTCGGTTTACTTTCTGCCTGCAACTATTCCTATCGTCGTGATTTATAGCAATAGCCGCAATAATGAATCCCGTGCAATGGCGGCAAAATCTCTGCTTCGTCAAAATGCACTGGAAGCCATGCCGGAAATTCTTGAGGGAGCATTCGACAAATCAGAGGCAGTCAGATATGAATGCCGCACTGCATTGCGTCATTTCCTGCCTCAAATCACGGAGGAAAACTGCCATGTCATGCCGCTCAATAGTGAAGAACAAATTGGAAAACTGCTCAACGCTTCAAGCGAAGCGGCACTTTGGGAAGCGATCATAGACTATTTGGAAAAGTTTGGAGAGGGAAGCAGTGCGAGAGCAGTGGATAATTGCCTTGAACTACTGAATGTGAATTTGCCCGATCCCGTGAAATACAGCGAACTGATTGCCAAGTGTGAACGAGTCCGCGTCATTCTCCATCAACGCCGCACTCAGAACAATGCACGGCAGGAACTCCTGCGCCATTCCTCAGTTCCGACAACGCAAGCCGACCAACTTCTACGCCCTGCCGCCGACGCGCAAGCGACGCCCGCAGAGCAGCTTCTGCGGGCGTCCAATTCAACCGATTTCCACTCTTAAAAAGCGGCTTATCCCGAAATCTTCTGTTCGATTCCAGCGGCTTCCAAAAACGGCTTCATATCGTAGTAACTGGCAAACCGCGTGATGCCGTTATCGCCGAAATCCAATAGCGTCACGCCCCAATAAGTGATCTCTTCACCGTTCTGCCGCAGTGTGCTTTTGGCTTGCCACTCCAGCGCGGCGTGATTGTCATCAACAATCGTTCGCACAAACTCGGATTTGACCGTCTCGAAATGGTCGGAGTAGGTTTGCCAGAATTTCGCGATCTCTTCCTTGCCTTTGAGTGGCTCTTTGTGCGTCAGCGTCCACAGTTCGCAATCGGGCGCGTATTGTTCGTGCATCGGCTCGTGGTTGCCGGTCTGCTCCAGTTGTGCCAGAGCATCAATAAAGTTTTGGGTCAGGGTTCCTGTTTCCATCCGTATATCTCCTTCATGAGAAAAGTCATTGTTGCTGTCCAAATCTGGTTGCTGGCTTTGACCGGAGGTTTTAA
>CAZPZP010000840.1:0-2026 GCA_964591025.1 uncultured Chthonomonadaceae bacterium | reverse complement strand
AAATACTCGGAGCGGTGTTGGGTTTGGCGTGTGGGGACGCGCTCGGTGCGCCCGCTGAGTTCCAACCGCAGAGCGTCGTAGCAAAGCGGTGGGGCAAACTCACGGAGATGGTAGGCGGAGGAGTGTGGGAACCCGGTGAATGGACAGACGATACCGGCATGATGCTGTGTATGGCGGAAGGGATTCTCGCTAACCCCGCCGATCCCGTGCAAGAAGTTGGCACGCGGTTCCTGGAGTGGCGCAAAGGCGTGAAAGATGTGGGGGCGACTATCTCCTCCGCGTTAGGATTAAACCGTGTTCATCAGGGCGATTGGTTCGCGGCATCACGCAATACGCCTCAAGCGCGTGCCGGAAGTGCCGCCGGAAACGGTTCTCTGATGCGGACACTGCCAGTCGCTCTGTTTTATCGGCATAACGCAAAGGTGCTTTTGCAGAGTGCGCGACTTTCCGCGATGACTCATTTCGATCCGCAAGCGGAAGTATGTTGCGCGGTTTATAATTTGTGGATCAGACGCCTATTGAGGAATCAGCCGCGCTTGTCCGCATGGCACGATGCAGTGGCAACAGTGCGCGAACTTGCGGACAAAGACACAGCAACAGCAGATACGCCCGGAATGTCGCCATTGCCGCCAAATTTCTGGCAGCGGCTTGAAGCGATTGACGGACTCGCCTATACCGACCTTCAACCCACTGGATATGCGGGCTATGTGCTGGATTGTTTGGAAGCGGCGGTTTGGTGCTGTCTGCACGCAGAGAATTTAGAAGACACCCTGATTCTTGCCGTCAATCTTGGTGGCGAAGCCGACACCATTGCAGCCGTTGCGGGCGGTGCGGCAGGAGCCTATTGGGGCAAAAATGCGATTCCTGCCCGTTGGCTTCAAGCACTACATCAGCGTGACAGATTGGAAGCAATCTGTGAACAGATTGCGGCGAGGCAGAAGGAAAAAGCCGGATATGGACAGCCAAATCTTCCTGCCTTCGAGTTTCATTGGGTCGCGCCAAATCTGTTTGCCGGACGCAATCCCTTAACCAAGCGCGATATACGTGAATTGGTGGATTTGGGCATCACACACTATCTCGATCTACGCGAAGCACACGAATACGATATGCCACGCTTGGGGGAAGAAGCCCTTGAAGCGATGAAAGTAAGCGGAATTGTTCGTCTTCATATGCCCGTTATTGATGGCGGCGAACCGGATCAGGCGACGTTCGAGCAGTCGGTGGATTTTCTCCGAACAACATTGGAGACGCCGAGTAATTGCGTGTATGTCTCCTGTCGCGCCGGACATGAGCGAACTGCCGCAATCTTAATTGCTCATCATGCTATTCATCACAAAGTCAGTTATGACGTGGCTTTGACGGCATTACGGATTGGACGCCCGACCTTAAAGCCATTACCGATGCAGGATCGCGTCACACGAGAGTATCTTGCTTCACTTTAACGAGGAGTTTATGATGCAACGACTTGAAGATTTGAAGCGTTTTTATGACTTACTCAGCAAACTGGAACAACAGAGTAGTAGAACCAAATTACTGAAAGATTGTCATGGAAAAATGCCCTGGGCTGATCGAGGAGTCTATTTCTTCTTCGAAGAAGGAGAGCAAAGGATACATTCAGGGGAAGGCTTGAGGGTTGTTCGTGTTGGCACGCACGCCGTATCAAGTGGGTCAAAAACGATCCTCTGGAATCGCCTTTCTCAGCATAAAGGCGTAGTGAAAACAGGGGGCGGCAATCATCGCGGTTCGGTTTTTCGGAAACTGGTTGGATATTCTCTTTTAGCAAGGGGGAAATATCCGCTATGTCCTCATTGGGGTATCGGCAGTTCATCAACACCAGAAATCAAGAAATCGGAACAGTTAGGGACTTACGAAAAAATCATTCTTCCACCCTCATTGGGCGACTAAAGTCACTGCTGTAAAGGCGCGAAAGCGGACTTCGCGGACTGGAAGATTTATTTTATCGCGAGTCCCTTAGTCGAGGAAGCGGTCAGTGGCGAAATCGGCAAAATGCCGTTTTTAGTCCTGA
>CAZPZP010000839.1:0-2026 GCA_964591025.1 uncultured Chthonomonadaceae bacterium | reverse complement strand
AGAAGACCGGACATTTTAAATACCCGGCTGCAATGGCGTTCCGCCAAGCGTCCTTCGGACGCAAACTTATGCCATGTTTAAGTAATAAGTTTATAAATTGGGGCAATTGTCTGCCCGAATTACAATGTAAAATAAAAGGTCGCGCCCTGTTCTGGTATGCCTTTTGCCCAAACACGCCCGCCGTGCCGATGAATAATGCGTTTCACAGTTGCCAATCCAATCCCAGTTCCTTCGAATTCCGCCGAACTGTGGAGACGCTGAAATGGGCGAAACAGCTTGAAAGCATACTCTTGCTCGAACCCTGCCCCATTATCGCGAACAAAATAGACGGTTTGATTCTCTATAGAAGCGGTTCCGATTTCGATAGCCGCCTTTGTCTTTTTCCCCGTGAATTTGTAGGCATTGGACAGCAGATTTGTTAGAACGACGCGCAACAGTGTTGGATCGGCAAACGCCGTCATTTCGGGTTGAATCGCGACTGCAATATCACGCCCCACGAACGGCTCCTTGATGTCCTGAACCACGCTTTCCGCCAATTGGGTGAGGTCGAGCTGTTCCCGATTAAGTCCTTCTTGCGTGATCTGAGACAACTTCTGGAGCGACTCGATCAGTTGCCGCATTCGCTGCGCCGCCGCATGGATACGCCCTAGATAATCTGAAGCGCGAGCATCAAGGACTGCGGCATAATCTTCGAGCAGTGCCTGACTGAACCCTTCCATGCTGCGAAGAGGGGCGCGAAGGTCATGAGACGCCGCATAAGCAAACGCTTCCAATTCGGAGTTGACGGCTTCGAGATGGTGAGTGCGTTCTTCAAGTCCCGCCGTCAAGCGGAGCCGTTCTGCTTCATTGGCGCGTCGCTCAGAGATGTCGGTATGCGTGCCGACCATGCGGCTCGGTTTGTTGTCGGGAGTCAACGCGATCACTTTGCCGCGTGCCAAAACCCACAGATAGGTTCCGTCTTTGCACCGCATTCGATACTCCGTTGCATAATCCGGTGTCTCGCCGCGCACATGGCGCATTTGTGTCTCAATGACACGTTCCCAGTCGTCGGGATGGACACGCGATGCCCACTCTTCGCATTGATGGGGAATCTCGTCCTCTGCATACCCCAGCATCTCCTTCCAGCGTCGAGAAAAAAATGTGGTGTTGTTCTCTAAACTCCAATCCCACACGCCGTCGCCGCTGCCTTCCAACGCGAATTGCCAGCGGTTTTCGCTTTGCTGCAATGCCGGCTGACTGCAACGCAGTGCATCCTGCAAGGCGCGAATTGCACTGCTGTCGAGATGAATGCCCGCCGCACGCAATGGAAGCCCTTCGGAAGAGCGTTCCGCAATCAACCCAAAGGAGAGCATCCATTTGTATGCGCCGGATGAACTTTTGACACGAAATTCGCCAATATAAAGCCCGACTCTCTCTGCCGTAAGCTCCTGCCAAGTGAAAAGGGCGTTCGGGAGATCGTCGGGGTGAATCATTTCTAGCCACTCTTCGGCAGAGAGAGTCATCGCGACGGGAAGGAAGCCTAACAGGGCGGCGCATTCACTATTGAGCAGGAGAGTTCGCGTCTGTAAGTCGTAGTTCCACATTCCGACTTGTGCCACACGCAGCACGGTTCCCAGCGGCGAAGTTGTCGCATCAGCGGCGTGTAGTTGGGAGATATAGTTCCGAAGCGATTGGTTTTCTTCACGCAAACAGCGGATTTCGTCGGTTTTGTTCATAATTTTGCTCCGACAAGAGAACTTGTTTTGTCTTTGTTCGCAACCCGCCTCTAAGATTCCTTCTTTTGTATCAAGCAAAAGAGCAAATTTTTCTACGAAAACGAAACAAAGCCTGTCAAACCTACAGAGCAATACCTCGCAACAGTGCCGGAAACTGCCGGTAAGTATCAGGGAATAGCGATAAGAGAGAGAGTTTTGGCACGAGATTTGTTCTTTAGGGTTTCAAGTCACGCGGCTACGACGTGGCGAATTCGCATTCGCAAGGGAACGGCACAAACCGTTTCGGTTGCTTTTTCTGTTTGAGGAGTATT
>CAZPZP010000838.1:0-2031 GCA_964591025.1 uncultured Chthonomonadaceae bacterium | reverse complement strand
ACCGAAAGAAACGCTGCAGCAACCAAACACAAGGTCATGTGCCGATGCCAACCGTTTTTGCGCTCAATCGGACTGAGCAAGCCTTGCAGATAATCGGCGGCGTGTCGTCGGGCTTTGGGATGAGCGAAGCGACAGGCAAGGCGTTAGGTTAAGTTGTGAAAATGACGCTCCCATGTGGGGAGCGGAACCAGTTGGATGGCAAGAGTTGAAAGTGACAGAGTTTCCATAACTTTGTTCTTCCACATTCTGCCTCATTTCTCCAACTGTAGTACTAATGAGGATCGGTGATTTTCCTCACGCTCTCTTTGAGGTGTTCCGGCTCGAATACCTTTCGCCAATCCGGTTGGAACAGCATTGGCTTGGCTTCCTCGATGGCGCGTTTTGCTCCGGCAGAGAACTGCCAATCTATTTCGTTGAAGACAATAGCGAGTTCGATCCAGATATGCCCCAAGAGAAAATCGCGAGCCGCCTCTGCCGGAACGCCACGCCTGATCGCTTCATCCATCGCCTCCCGCATGACAGTGATACACGTTGCCGCAACCGTCTCGGAGAGGGCGGGTTCGAGCATCGCCATCTGTTCGACAGTGACACGGTGCGAACGCAGAATGGGACCGAAAATCTTGCGCGATAACGCTTCGCCGCGCACATAATCGTCTTCGGTTCCCTGCATCAGCGCACTGACAATGGCTTGTTTTGCCAAACCGCTTCCGAAAAAGTCGCGGCGTGCTTCGGGTTCGGTTTCATCGTTGAATACGGGCGGATGGGCAGGATGTGTGACGAAGTAAGCAATATCGTCACGGGGCGGAAGTTTGCCCGCATACGGCGCGGCAGGATCGAGGCAGATCAGCATGGCTCCGCTTTTGAGTCCAGCAGAAATACTCGGCACGATTTTGCCGATCAGCGCATCAGGAACCGCCAATATCGCCATATCGGCTTGCGCGAGTGCTTCTTCCTCGGTCATCGGCTCGAAGCCGCGTTCGCGGAGTTTTGCCTGTCCCGCTTCTCCTGCGTCCACACAAAGTAGGGTGTATTCGGGATCGTCTTTGAGGGCGTTGAGAACACGGGTTCCCATATTGCCCGCCGCACCGAAAACTGCCAGATGTGTCATGTCATGTCTCCTGATTACAATAGGGTGACGGAATTTTGCACGTGCTGAGTGCAAAATCGGTAGCGAAGTAAGAGCCGTACACAAACCGCAGATTGCGAACTAATGATTCTCTATCCAATTCTCGACGCACTGCGTGGAGAATGATTGCACGTTATTGAATTCGGCACGCACTGCGTGCCGTATTGATTTTTCACTCATTGTCTATCAGCGTAAGCGCGGGAGGTACCTCCACGGCGGCAGTATCTATAATGCGCTTGCGTGGGCGTTTGCCCTCTGTCCCTGTTTCACTGTCAATTCCCAAAATCAGGACAGGAATATCAATATTGGAGATGCCGCGCTGCTCCAAGTCCCAAGTGAACTGCTCGAAATAGGAGACGCCGGAACTCATCTGCAAAGCGAACTGCTTGACCGGAACCACTTCGATGCCGAACTCAATATGACCAAGATTGCGAAAAATCGTCATTTTCGCTGCTACATTGTAGACCATGAATGAGTACTTACCAAATTGAACCTCAACGCCGAGTTTCTCTTTGACAAAATCCATATCGCGAAAGCCCACATTTTCTGTGACCGTATTGCGATAATTCTCCGTGTAATATTCGGTAGAGTATCGACACTCTACGCGCTTGTTTTGCCAACCGAGCGCGAAAAGATATTTTCGTATCGCCGCGTTGAGCGAAACAGGGCTATACAGCATTTGCCCCATCATGGTTTTCTCTTTGCTCTCTTTAGAACGATGAATTTCCGCGTTAACAGAGACAATTGCCGCTTCGATTTCCACCAAAAGATGAGGATATTTGTCAGAGACAGCTTCTGCGCCACCATTAAATGAATAACGTGCTGCGATAATCATGAAGGGTTCTCCTGATCCAACCATTCGAGAGGAATTTGCGCGACTTTTTCCTTACCAGTGGGTTTATGTA
>CAZPZP010000837.1:0-2037 GCA_964591025.1 uncultured Chthonomonadaceae bacterium | reverse complement strand
CTCCTAATGAGGAACGAATGGCAAGGAGAGGGGTCGGGGGTGAGGTCAACAGCACTGTAAGAACCTCTGCCGCCTTCTGCACACTGTCGGCGGCGTGGGCGAGGGCATTCTCCTGCGCGTCTCCCATCTTCAGCACGCCGGAGAACTGCGCCAACGCCTCTTTGAGCAAATTCTGCACACAGGGAAACTCGGCGCGGACTGCTTCGATACGCTCTTTGCCCTGCGTGATGCAGTCCTCAATGCGTTCGTGGAAGCGATGGCTTTCACCGCGATGCAGATGGCTGATGATGGCGAGATTTTGGAGTTGATCTTCGGAGAACTCGCGGTGGGCGCGGTCAATCTGAGTAAAAACACGGCGGGTATCAAGAAATAGAATGCGGTCATCGGTCTTGTCCCGCTCGAAGAACCACAACGTCGCGGGCAGCGTCACGGTATAGAACAGATTCGAGGGCAACGCCACCATGCCATAGATGAGATTCGCCTCGATGAGTTTGCGCCGAATCTCCGCCTCGCTCTGTTGGGCGTCGCTTGCCGAATTCGCCATGACGAGCGCGGCGCGACCTTTGGGCTTGAGGGAAGTGGCAAACAGCCCGATCCAGAGATAATTGGCATTCGGAACCGTTTCTGCCGCGTCCTTGTTCTTGCCCGACGGCTTGGTTTTGTTGCGCGGGATGCCGTAAGTGGAAAAGCGTTTGTCATGTGCCACCGTTTCGATCTCGACTTCGTCCACATTGAACGGCGGATTTGCCAGCACATAATCGAAATTCTCGAAACTCTCGAACACGTCCAGACTGTAGCTATTGCCCTGCTTGATTTCGCCGCGCAATCCGTTGACCGCGAGATTCATCTTGGCGAGTTTCACGGTCTCGAGGGTTTTCTCCTGCCCGCACACAAAGAGATCGGTCACGTCCGCGTCGTTGCTGCCGTGCTTGCGTCGTTCCTCGATAAACCGCGCCGACTGCACAAACATACCGCCGCTGCCGCACGCCGGATCGAACACTCGCCCCCGATGCGGCTCGATGATCTCGACCATCAGCCGCACCACCGAGCGCGGCGTAAAGAATTCGCCTCCGCCTTGACCTTCCGCTATGGCAAATCTGCTGAGGAAGTACTCGTAGATTTGCCCGAAGAGATCGCCTTCCGCATCGGCGGGGATATTGGAGAAATTTTGCAGCAGCCGTTTCAGCACGCCGCTGTTCTTCCCAATCTCGAAATATTCATCGGTGGGCAGCGTATCCTTGAGCGAAGTGACGTGTTGCTCGATAGTCTCCATCGCTGTTTTCAGGGCGAGAGCAATGTCGGCACTTTCCGGCAGATTGAGGAGAGAGGCATAGCGGGCATTGTCCGGCAGATAAAAGCCGCATTTATCGATAGCGATTTCGGCGATTTCGCGAGGAGCGCGAGTCTGTTGGCTCGCTTCGTAGAGAGCGTGAATTTCCGCTTCATACTTGCTGTACTTATTGTCGGCGAACTTGAGGAAGATCAGTCCGAGAATGGGGGTAGCGTATTCGCTGGATTTCAGCCCGGAATTGGCGCGGAGGGTATCGGCAGAAGTCCAGAGGTCATCTTCTAATTTCTTGAGTTGTTCGGCGTTCAACGGTTCTCTTTCTACGACGCAGATTGTCCCATAGATTCGACACCACTATCGCAAAGTCCTGCAATTACGCAGTCATCGAGTGCCATAAGTGTTCAGAATAGAGTGAGACAAAATTCCGTACCGCGTGAGGCGACGCCGGAACTGCTCTCAACCTATTAAGGGGGTGGTAAGGATTCGTGTAAAATCCACACACTTTCCCTTATCCGCCCTCAAATCGGCTCCAATTCGCTGATTTTGTTGCTGTCCGTCACTTCTAAGCACCCGTTCATGAGACATAGATTGAGTGACGGGTTATCTGACAGGTTTGAGAGCCTCGGCAGGCGTCCTCTTCTTTGTAACGTAAACGACCGTTTAGGTTGCAAAGTTCGACTATATAGGCGGCGATTTTCCAAAGTGTGGGTTTTTTACACGAATCCTTACCGCCCACCACTTTCGTTTCC
>CAZPZP010000836.1:0-2038 GCA_964591025.1 uncultured Chthonomonadaceae bacterium | reverse complement strand
GAAGAGTGAGCACTTTTCCAGCGGAATTTTGTGCATTTTTATTCCGGTATTGACACCAAAGCAGAACCCTGTAGACACTGCCGCATACTATCTCCGAGGGCTGGTCTTTTGCACTCATTGCGGCGCACGCATGACCCCTGCCTCCCATCACGGGCGGTCTACCAAAGTCCGCTACTATGAGTGTCTCGCCGCTCACAAAAAGCTGACGGACAATTGTCCTGCCCGTCGGGTCAACGCCGAAGCTTTGCATGGAGCGATTCTGGATGAAATCGCGTATGCTGCTCGGCATTCTCATCGGATTGACGCCTATCTTCATAAGGCAGCCGCACAGTTGCCGGATTTAACGACCCTGCACGCACAAGACCAGACATTGGAACGACGGCTGAAAGAAACGGAACGCAAAATCGAGCGTATTCGCACAGCGATTGAGGAGAGTAATGGCGAACTTCGTTCGCTGCTCGAACGGCTTCAAGAACTGGAGTAGGAACGTCTGTCCGTCAAATCCGAACGTTTGCGGCTAGAAATTGAAGCGAAGCGGCATCAGCAACCTCGACCTGATGTCGCAGAGATTCGTTCCCGCTGGGAATGTTTTGTCGAATTGTGGAAGTACCTTACCGAGGACGAGCGGGAGCAGGCAATGCAGTTGTTGGTGGAGAAAGTAGAAATTCAAAACAAAACGGAAGGAATGTGTCGGATACGTCTGTTCGCACCGCTTCCTTCCGAGAATGTGGGATTAACTGAGCAAAATACTCCCCGTGGTGGACTCGAACCACCAACATTTCGGTTAACAGCCGAACGCTCTGCCATTGACATGACGAGACTGTTACCCGCTTCTGGAGCCTTCCGCAGGGCAGAGTATCCTGCTGTCACCCGCTATTGACCAAATTCAGGACTATCACCCGCAATAATGCCGGGATAGTTGGTTCATCGAACCGACGCCATTGTAAACCGTCTGCCTCGCCTTGTCCATACCCGAATATGTTCCACGCAAACATTGTCGCCCTCTTATGTCTACAATAATGCCACGCTTTGCCGTCTCTTTGCCATTCCTGAGCGTTTTAGGCGTAAAGATGGGAAAATGTCCGTCTCTTTGGAAAAGTGTTGCAGGAATCGCCGTGAGAGTGCCGAATAGTCTGCTTGAATCTATTTTATCTAAAGCAGGTGCATTGATGAAGATGAATCCGAAAAGTGGGCAATACTTTGTTTTAATCGCCGTTGCGTTTGTCCTTGTGATGCTCGGCACGCGGTTTGTAACGCTTCGATTCGGGCAGGTGTTTCCTGATCAAGCGACGCAGGATCGGCAGCGGATCGCGTCTCTCGAAGCGAGAGTACAGGAACTTCGTACCCATGATGCAAAGATGGCGGAAGTTTACAATCAACTGGCGGCATTGAAAGAGAAGAATGCGCGGCTCGCCAATGAAGCACAAGCGGCAAAGAATGTGCCGCCGAAAGTCATCTATCAGCCGGTGGAAGTGGCGGCGGAAGAGACAGCAGAAGCCCCGGAACCGAAACCGAAACACCAAAGCGGAACAGTACATCGGGGCGATTCGAGGGAGAAAGTCCGGCGTGTGTTTGGGCGTCCCGAATCGGTGCGGAACTCGTTTATTTCTGAGCAGTGGAGTTATGGCGGCATGAAAAGTGTCACTTTCAATACTGACGGGCAAGTTTCCGAATGGTATGATATGCCGATTGAGCCATAGAGCAGACAAAAAGCGACCCGGCAGAATATGTTAAACGTAAATATTCACGCCTTAATCAGTCTACAGGAATAGCGGTTTTTGCCTTGCAGGTGACACGCAGGAGCGTTTCAGGTGTGAAGGTGGGAAAATGTCCGTCTCTTGGGAAAACTGGGCAGAGCGTTTGCCGTCTGACAAAGGACGCTTGAGACGATTGGCACGTTAGGTCAAGAATAAAGGGAGTCAGAACAGAATGCAGGTTTTTGCTCCCTTTGCAGGAATCTCTCTATGATATCACGAACTAATTACTATACTGTTCTCACAAAGGAATCTCCCATGCTCAAACATCTCGGTCTCCTGCT
>CAZPZP010000835.1:0-2042 GCA_964591025.1 uncultured Chthonomonadaceae bacterium | reverse complement strand
CAATTTATTTCTCGTGCAGGTCTCGTTCCGCCGTGCCGTGCTTCGCACTCAATAGGGAGAGGGGATTTCGTCCGTAGGACGGCTGTTTGTGAGTCGGGTACGTTCTTGTACCCGACTCTTGCAAGAGGTCTATTGAATTCTCATTATTCCTGCGATTTTTCTCCTTATTCTTTGATGTCGGACGAAAATTTCCCCGCGTTGGCTTGACTCGTGAAAACGTCGTGCGGTATGATCAATTAGCACTCACAGGGGAAGAGTGCTAATATTATGCAATTCTCCCCTGATGTGTGCAATCCAAGCAGTGTGAATTTGTATCAGGAGGCAGTCTCATGGCATTACGTCCGCTTCGTGACAAGGTCGTTGTGAAGCCGAGCGCGGAGGAAGAGAAATCCGCGGGCGGTATTTTCCTTCCCGACTCGGCAAAAAAGAAGCCGCAAGAGGGCAAAGTGATCGCTGTTGGTTCGGGGCGTGTTCTCGATGATGGAACCGTCAGTCCGCTCGCAGTCAAGGTCGGCGATACCGTCGTCTACTCGAAATACGGCGGAACCGAAACCAAACTCGAAGGCGAAGAGTTCGTCATTCTCGACGAAGATCAGATTTACGCCATCATCGAAGGCTAAACCGCATCGCTCCCGAATTTGTTGTAGGGAGAGGATGGAAATGGAGATTACACAACATGGCTGCAAAGCAACTGAAATTTGATGAAGAGGCACGACGCGCACTGGAGCGCGGTGCAAACGCCGTCGCAAACGCCGTCAAAGTGACCCTCGGACCGAAAGGGCGCAACGTCGTTCTCGATAAAAAATGGGGTTCGCCGACCATCACCAAAGACGGCGTAACCGTTGCCAAAGAGATCGAACTGGAAGACCCGTATGAAAATATGGGCGCACAATTGGTGAAGGAAGTCGCCAGCAAGACTAACGATGTCGCCGGTGATGGAACCACCACCGCCACCGTTCTGGCACAGTCCATCGTCAACGAAGGATTGCGCTATGTTTCCGCCGGTGGAAACCCGCTCCTCGTCAAAAAGGGCATCGAGACCGCCGTCAATAAAGCGATTGAAGAACTGAGATCGCTCGCCGTCAGTGTTGCGGATGACAAAGACAAAGTCGCCAATGTTGCGACTATTGCCGGCAACGACGCAGAAATTGGTCAGCTCGTCGCCGACGCCATCGAAAAAGTTGGGAAAGACGGCGTCATCACGGTTGAAGAGAGCAAGAGCCTCCAAACCTACACCGATTTCGTCGAGGGAATGCAGTTCGACAAGGGTTATATCTCCCCTTACTTCGTGACCGATCCAGAGCGCATGGAAGCGGTCATCGAGAATCCGCTGATCCTCATCCATGAGAAGAAAATCAGTGCCGCTGCCGACTTGATTCCTGTTTTGGAGAAAGTCGCTCAGTCCCGCCGCCCGCTTGTCATCATCTGCGAAGACGTAGACGGCGACGCACTGGCAACATTGGTCATCAATAAAC
The DNA here is from genome assembly GCA_964591025.1 of uncultured Chthonomonadaceae bacterium. Lineage (GTDB taxonomy): Bacteria > Armatimonadota > Chthonomonadetes > Chthonomonadales > Chthonomonadaceae > CAZPZP01. The sequence goes on along the minus strand of CAZPZP010000835.1, from coordinate 567 downwards.
TGCGCGGCATTATCAACAGCGTGGCGGTCAAGGCTCCCGGCTTCGGTGATCGCCGCAAAGCGATGCTCGAAGACCTTGCCATTCTCACCAACGGCACGTTCATCAGCGAAGATTTGGGCGTCAAACTGGAAAATACCGATGTGACGATGCTCGGTTCCGCCACCAAGATCATTGTCGGCAAGGAAGAGACGATCATCATCGAGGGTGCGGGTTCCGAAGAAGCCATCATGGGACGCATCAACCAGATCAAGCGACAAATCGAAGAGACCGATTCCTCGTATGACAAAGAAAAACTGCAAGAGCGATTGGCGAAACTCGTCGGCGGCGTTGCAGTGATCAAGGTCGGCGCGGCAACCGAAACCGAACTCAAAGAGAAGAAGCACCGTTTCGAGGACGCTTTGAGCGCGACTCGTGCCGCAGTGGAAGAGGGCATTGTTGCGGGCGGCGGTGTGGCGTTGTTGGCAGTTCAATCTGCTCTGGACAATTTGCCGGGCGGTCCCGACGAACAGCATGGTATCGCCATTGTGCGCCGCGCTCTCGAAGAGCCGCTTCGCCAAATCGCGGAGA
>CAZPZP010000834.1:0-2043 GCA_964591025.1 uncultured Chthonomonadaceae bacterium | reverse complement strand
TAACTTGAAGAATCCGAGAATGATTTTATAATCAGACCTTCGAGTACGGGGAGAAACACAAGAAAAGCCGATACTGCCAGTGTGATGCCAAGTACGGCGAAGAAAGATTTCACGATCTCCCACATCGGCTATATTCCCCACTTTTGGCGGGCGTCTTCCATGGGGACGGTTGCGCCCTGTGTCCATGCGTAGTGTGCGGGCGGGTTCTCGCCGATCCAACGCTCGTCAACCGGATCGGAGGCGCGTTGATAGCGCGTATCGCAGGAGATTCGATAGCGGTTACTGGTATTGGTTAGGGAGGCGTGCATGGTATACATTCCGAAGATCAGCACGTCGCCGGGCTGGAACTCGGTGGTATGCCATTGCCCGCCGAACTTCTCGACCATCTCCAGCGGATCAGTCGAAAACCAACCCGTCACTTTGTCGCGATCCACGTCCATTTTGCCGTAAGTTTCGCGCACTCGCTCGAACGCTTCGCCCCGATGCGAGCCGACCAAGAGTGCCAGCGAACCCATATCGAACGTCACCTCGGTAATCGGCGTCCAGCAGGTATACAGGTTTTGCGTGCCTCGCCCCATGTAGACAATATCATAGTGCGAGCCGGTGAAATCGCCATTGCCGACAACACGGAGCCACTTGTAATCAAAGGTCAGCACGTCGCTTTGCAGGAAATGGGCGAAAAAGCCCATGATTTCGGGCGACTCGACTAAGTTCAGAAATTCCGGCGAGCGTGTCAGATTTTTGCTCCCGCCCATAAATGCCCCGCGTGCGTCCGGCGCGATAATGCCCTGTTCGACGGGAAAATTGCGATCAATCTGTCCGTTTGCGTCCAAATTGAGGAGCAGTTGTTCGCGGACTGCCCGCACTTTCTCAGTGTCATGCAAACCGCGCAGCAGCAGATAGCCGTCCTCTTGCATACGACTTTGCAAGACTCTGGCGTCACCAAGCAGATCGTTGGCATTGCGGAGTTCGGCGAGGTCTCTACCCCATTCCATTTGGCGGTTCGCCATCGTGAGATGCATCGGGTTATCCTCCGTTGGTCGCGCACCAAATAAACAAACTTTGCCACTCTTCGCGCTGGCGTGCAATCAGTTCCGGCGGGTTCTGTCCGTGTGCTTTTGCGACGAGGTCAATCAAGCCGCTTGAGTCGAGTTCGGGGTTTGCAGTGAAAAGTTCATGCCCTGCGGCGCGGCGAATCCAATAATGACTGTTGCTGAAATCGCCTTCGCGCCGGTGCATAATTCCGTGCCAATAGGAACCCGTTGTGTCCTCCAAACTCTGGCTGACACCATGACTGCGCTCCAAATCGTCCACATACAGCCATAATCCGGCGACCAACGCGGGGTTTGCCGCAATCTCCGGCGTGCGGATGATCTGCTGAACGAGTTCGGTATGTTTGGGTTCGCTTCCGACCAGCAAATTCATACTCTGCTCAAGCGGCAGTGCCTCGAACAACGGGCGGCACGCCTCAGCGATATTGGGGGAAAGAGATTCCATTTATAACTCCTCGGTATGGAAAAATTCGATGATCTCGCCATCTAAGCCGCGCACGAACGCAATCGTGAACGGAATTGGTGTATCAGAGTTGTCAGGAATCACCGTTTTCGTTTCCATGGTGATGGTGGCTCCTGCCTTTCGGGCGCATTCCAGTGCCGCCGCTGTGTCATCGGTTCGCAGGGCATAGTGCAGGATTCCACCTTCGGGCAGTTCGTCGCTCGGCTTGCCTTCACGCCCTGCAAACACTTCGATATAGTTGCCGTCGCCGCAGTCGAGCATGGCGGCGCGAGTGTCTTTGCCGCCCGAATCGCGCTCGTCTTTGCCCCAGCCGAAGCGGTGGGTGCAGCCTAAACCTTCCTTATAAAACTTCACTGTCGCATCGAAGTCGTAGGCGCGAATGGCGATATGATGAAAGCCTCCGCCGCCAATCGTCGTATTGTGTCCATTGTTCGGCATAATCTCGAAATGTCCTTGTGTTTGGAATCGTGTGGGTATTTTCGCTTCTCAAACGGCGGAATCCTGCATGAATTCTTGCTGCCCTCTCCA
>CAZPZP010000833.1:0-2049 GCA_964591025.1 uncultured Chthonomonadaceae bacterium | reverse complement strand
TCTGGCGTGCCGAGAATGTGACCTATCAGGAACCGCCAAAATGGCAAAAATTAGACGGGGTTTGGCGCAATACCATTCGGGCGATTTATGCCGATGATACACGGCTCTGGATCGGCACGGCAAGCGGGCTTTTTCGCTGGAAACTGGACGGCTCAGAGCGTATTACCGAGTTCTGGAACAAACCGGAACAGATCAGCAGCAGCAGCATTCGTTCGATTATCGCGGATCGACAGGGGCGCGTCTATGTCGGGACTTCCGGCGGAATTGACGTATTCGACAAGGGCAAGCGCATCAAAACGCACACCGTCAGCAACGGACTGCCGAACCGCGATATTCGGGCGTTGGCATTCGATAATCAAGGGCGATTGTGGGCTGCCACTCGTTTGGGCGCGATCCGCTACGACGGCAAACGCTGGATACTGCGCCATTCACGCCGCTGGCTTCTCGACAACGAAACGCGCTCGATTGGAGTGAATGAAGACAATACCGTTTTCATTGGCACTGCAAAGGGCGTCAGTTCCATCGCCGAACGACAAATGACCCTTGCCGACAAAGCCGACTACTATGCCAAAATTGTCCGCACACGCCATATTCGCCCACCCGGTTTGATTGGTCCTGCCATGCTCAAAACTCCCGGCGACCTGCGCGATTACTTTGTGATGGATACCGACAATGACGGCGAACATACGGGCTACTACTGCGCGACAGAGTCGTATCGCTATGCCGTCACAAAAGACAAATCCGCGTATGACAATGCCCGCGAAGCATTTCTGGCGTTGGAGCAGTTGAACCTCGTCACGGGAACCAAGCATTTTATCGCCCGCACCATGATTCCCATCAATTCGTTGCCTCAAAACGATGTCAACCGCACCTTTTCACCGGAACAGCAAGCCGAAGAACGCGCCAACGACTTGCGCTTCAAGGCAGTCGAAGAACGCTGGCTGCCAAGCAAAGACGGCAAATGGCTCTGGAAGCGCGATACCAGCAGCGACGAGGTTTCGGGGCATCTGTTCGGGGCGTATGTGTTCTATCGAATCGCGGCAACCGAGGCAGACAAGAAAATCGTCGCGGCGTATATGGATCGATTGGTCGGCGGTTTGGTGGACAACGATTTCGATCTGATTGATATTGATGGCAAGCCGACACGATGGGGGATTTTCTCACCCAAACGCCTCAACGACGATCCCGATTGGCGCGAGGAACGCCCGAACAATTCCCTCGAAATTCTGACCTATCTTCGCATGGCGGCGGAAGTCACGGGCAATCCGCGCTATACGCGAGCGTTCGAGGAACTCGCCACCAAGCATGGCTACGTCAAAAATGCCAATTGGCGCGATTACGGCATTCCCTCGGAGTATACACATATCGTGGACGATATGAATATGGTGACGTTTACTGGCACAATGGAAGTCGAAAAAGACCCGAAACTGCGCCGCCATTTTCAACAGGGAATGCGTGACTGGCACAAAGTGATCGCCCGCGACCAAGTTCCGATGTACGATTTTGTGTTCAACGCTTTCAGCGGCAAAACGGTTCCCTTGGAAGGCGCGGCGGAACAACTTCGTGATTACCCGCTCGACTTGATCGAATGGACGGTAGACAACAGCCAACGCGAGGATGTGGGGCGCGACAAACGCCCCGGCAAAGACGAGGGAATGCTGAACCGGATTTTGCCGCGCAGTGAGATGGGCATCTGCCCGCCGGATCAAGAGCCATATCTCGCGGTCATCGGCAACGGCGGGCAAACCGAAGACAAAAACGATGCGTTCCCTCTCGCCTATTGGTTCGGGCGATATTATGGTCTGATTACATCGCCACAGGCACGGTAACGGGCTTGTGTCCTTCCCCACTAACCGAGGTGGCAATTAATAAGCGCAGACGCGGCATCTTCTGCCTATTCTGTGGGTTCGCTCATTCTCGGCGTCACGTCCGCTTTCTGAGGGGAAGGTAGAGGTAGGCGCATCGCCGGTTTGCCCAGAACGAGAGGCTAGTGGGTCAAGGTAGAATAGTTGGGTAGGGGCGGTGCTTGCGCCGCCCTGATTTGAGAGT
>CAZPZP010000832.1:0-2050 GCA_964591025.1 uncultured Chthonomonadaceae bacterium | reverse complement strand
GGGCATTTTATTTTTTGTTCGACGGTGTGCGTCTATGGCGGACCCGCGCAGAGTTATCCCATCAAAGAAGATGAGCCGCGCCGTCCCACAGGGAGTTATGGCGAAAACAAAGTCAAATGTGAAGATATTCTGCTGGCGGCACACGCACGCGGCGATTTTCCCGTCACAATCATGCGCCCTTCACAAACCTACGGCGAAGGCGGCAATATCGTTCATTCGCTCGGCGGCAATACCACCTATTTAGACCGAATCCGGCGGGGCAAACCGATCATTGTTCATGGCGACGGCTCCTGTCTTTGGGCGGCGTGCCATATTGACGACGTAGGGCGCGGGTTTGTCGGAGCGGCGGGCAATCCCAAAGCGTTCGGCAAATCGTACAATCTCACGGGCGAGGAATGGATGACGTGGAACCGCTATCATGAGGGCGTGGCAAAGGCGTTAAATGCTCCGGCTCCCAATATCGTTCATATTTCCACAGATTTCCTCGCCAAGACGATCCGCAAGCGTGCCGGAATCAGCGTTGACATTTTCCAATATCCGAGTATTTTCGACAACAGCGCGGCGATAGCAGATTTGGGTTTCCGCTACGAAGTGTTATGGATCGAGGGCGTGCGGCGTACCGTTGCATGGCTCGATGCGAACAACAAAGTGGAAAACAGCGACACCGACACGGTTGAAGATGAAGTGATTGCGGCATGGAACAAACTGACCGAAGAAGCGGCGGCGCAGTTCGCGGGGCGCAATCTTTGAGGCACGCCGAAAGAGAATGAACGAGGAAAATTTGATGCAGAAAATAACGGTGTGGAGCGGCGTATTATTTGGTTTGGCGATGGTTTGGGCGCAGCCGAGCCGTGCCGATACAACGGTTTCGATCTTGATGCGCGACGGCGCGACAGTCGAGGGAGCGGTTCAGGCAGCGGCGATCAAAGCGACGGTTGGCGGCAAAACGCGCACATTTCCTTTGAGTTCAGTTCTTTCTGTGCAGTTAGGCGACGCGCCTTCCGCTATCGAGACGGCACGCATTGCGGCAGGGATCACTGCCCTCCAAGCCTCAGACCGAACCAAACAGGACGCCGCAACGGAGCAGTTGACCGACATCGGGCTTCCGGTTTTGACGCCGCTTCTGGATACCTTACAGGACAGCGACGCTTATGGTCCTAAACCGCTATATCGCCTCTTCGAGCGGATCATTCCGGGCGTTGCGGATATGCCGGATCGCTCGCTGGATATGATTCGGCTGGCAAACGGCGAAATCCTGCGCGGCAAACTTCTGCCCGAAACCACACTGACACTCAAGGCAAGCGACGGAACTGAAACCCAAATCGCCCGCCAAACGATGCGCCGTTTCGCTGTGCTACGCAAAGAGATCAAGCGTAATGTGACGGTGCATTCGCTGAATCACTGCATCCAGCTCGCTTGGCTCAATACTGGAATCGCTCTGACGCCCGCCTCACAAGTGAATTCCACCGCGCAGGGCTTTTTGCGCCTCGCCTACAAAGAGGACGGCTGGGCGATGAACCCCGACGGACTCCAAAAGCCGGGACCGAATTATAATACCAATCTGACAGGCGGATTTCCGTTCGGTGCGCTGTTAGTGAAGTCGGGGGTTGAAGGTAAAGCGACTATTGCCGGACAGAAAATGACCCGCAGCGATTTAGGCGCGGGCAGACTCTATTTCACGATCAACGATAATCCGCACTGGCAAAATAACCTCGGCACTTATCGCCTGACCCTCAAAGCCACCAACGCTTACGACCTTGGCGACGCGCAATAACCCCCTAATTAGGGGGCTTGTGCGGTTTTGGGATGATACTCAAAAGTGGTTACAGTGTCTCTTCTAAGATGCGAATCATTCTCGCAAAGGATGGTAATGATGGGGATATTACAGCAGGAGTAATTCCGGCAAGGAGCTTAAACGAAAGTCCGTCTTTGCGATAGGTGGTCGAGCAGTTACGGGTCGCATGAATCAAAGCGTCCCGTACTGTATGCCGATGTTTATAGAGAAATCGCTTAAACTCCGTACATTCGCCAGCGCGGGGGTTTTAAACCC
>CAZPZP010000831.1:0-2059 GCA_964591025.1 uncultured Chthonomonadaceae bacterium | reverse complement strand
GTCAGCAACAGGGTGGGACTCAGTGTATCGAATCCGATCCCGTTCCGTCTGGTATCGCAACCCCGATTTCGCCCGTTTTGCTGTCCACACCTTCGGACAACCAAACGCTCAATATCACTCAATTCTCGCCGACTTTTATCAGCCGTGTCGGAGCCGATATTTTCCAACTGGAAATCTCGACCGACCGTACTTTCTCGAATCCGAGCCTGATCTTCCGACGGCAGATTCTTTCGACGACGCCCAATGGCGAAACGCCGCAGAATCTTCCCGAAGCACTCAATCTCAGCACGATTCCTGAACTGCTCAACGACGCGACATTCGCGAACTATATCCTCGGACGCGGCAACTCTCCGACCCTGTACTTCAGGATCGGCGCACGCCACGACGAGGATTCGCCGGGACCGATCCATTGGATTTCCCGCTCGTCGAGCGAACCGGATCGCACTTTCCGGTTCGTTTATAGCCGCGTCAACCGATTCACCGGTGCGTTGCGGCCCCCCAATCCCAATGAGGGACGGGCAGCCTCGATCCTGAATCGTCAGCGCACGGCTCTGCGCTCCCGCAATGCGCCTCTGCCGCTTCCCGGTCAGATCGCAGGAGGAGCCGCTGTGTCCCAAAACCGAATGCCCAGTATTCAGGACATTCTGACGGGACGCGGACGCCGCAGACCCTAATGCTCAGATTCTTGTCTTCTTCTGCCGAAAATCGCGGCAGAAGAAGACAAGAAATAAGTTCGCCCGCCATAAAATCTGAGAAATCTGTTGAGATGTGTTCAGAAATCGGCACGCATACTGTATAATTGATTCGGACATTTATAGAATTTGTCGCATGACGAATCATGTGACAATGAGAGATGTTTTCAGATACGTTCGGCATCCTTATCCATGCCTTAATACCAACAACCCCCTGATGACCGAAGACGAGACGGGCTTAACCCCAGACCGCCCCGTACAAGGAGTTATTTCCATGATTTCTATGCCTAGGCTCTCCAAAAATGGTCAGGCGTTGCTGCTGCTTTCGACGCTCTCTTGTGCATCGTTGTCTCTTGCAACCGCACAGGCGACGCCTTTCAAAGCGGGAGAAGTTTTGCTTTTCTGTCAGCCCGGAACGACTCCAGAGCGAGTCAAAGAGTTGGCGGACACTATAAATGCAACAAGTGTCGAAGCACTGTTGCTTGCAGACTGCTATCGCCTTGTGCTACCCGAAGCCAGACGAACTGATTTAGAGACCACCAATGCAGTCGCCCAACTCAAGGGCATTGCAAGCGTGCGTTCTGTTCGACCTTTTTATTATCATACGCGACAACAGACAACAACGGCTGAACCGAACGATCCCCGTTATAGATCCGGCGAGCAATGGGGACTTAAGATGATCAAAATGCCCCAAGCGTGGGCATTGACCAAAGGGTTTGCGGGAACGAATGCTTCTGTTATCGACTCCGGATTCAACCCCGCCCACGAAGACCTCCAGGGGCAGTACCACTCCGCCAGTCGAGATGTCGCCGACGGTGATGATGATATTTTGGCAGGGGGAAGCGGTATTCCTGCATCAGCCCATCACGGCACACACGTCGCCGGTATGATTATCGCCAAGACGAATAATAGCATAGGAGTTGCGGGGATTTGCTGGGAAAACATCAAGTGCGTCGGGGTGAAAATCGAGAGAAACGGCACCGATGCTCTTGATCCGGTTGCCTATATCAATGCCATCGCCTACGTGTCCTCGAAGGTCAGAGAAGCGAACATCAAGACATTGAATTTGAGCCTCGGACGAGGTGGTGCCAATCCCAGTGACACAAATGATCCCGAATATGTCGGCTTAAAAGGCATTGCCGATCAGGGTGTGCTGGTTATCGCCGCCGCAGGGAACTCTTCAGCTTCAGCGACGACCTTTGTACCCGCTGGTTATCCTTTCGTAATTAGTGTTGCGGCGTTGCGTCCGAATGGACAGCCCGCCTCTTACACGAATTTTGGCAAAATTGAACTTGGTGCGCCAGGAGGGGAGCTTGCCGACGGTCAGGCGAGTGGAATTCTGAGTACTCAAGAAGCAAACAACTACG
>CAZPZP010000830.1:0-2061 GCA_964591025.1 uncultured Chthonomonadaceae bacterium | reverse complement strand
ACGTTTTTGTACCCGGCAATAGAAACTCTTCCGCCTGCTGATTGATACAAGAGGTTTCATAGAACAGACACAAGGCGATTCGGGTATGATAGGGATTGAAAGGAGCATCACTGCTTTGTCCCGTTCTGTCCTAATTCGCTTTCTGCTTTGCCTGAGTGTGGTTGTTCTGCTTGTTCCCTGCCGCGCCCAAAAAGACGGCTTGGAGCCTCTGCCGCGCTGGATTGCCTCTCTTACGCTGGCGGTCAATCGCAAAGACCGCGCCGAGTTCGCCCGCGTCGCCAATCTTCCCGTCGAGCAGGTTCCCGCGTGGATTTTCGAGACGACTACCCCCTCATGGCAAGGGACTCTCCTCCCCTCTCCCGACAGCACGACCCGCTGGATTGCATTCTCGGCGTGGCATACGCTCGAAAGCGACGGTGATCATCTTCATTCCCTCTTCGAGACCGAAGCGGGTTACAAACTCGGCGCGGAAACCGAAAAAGAGACGGACACCGGAAATCTCAAAATCACGCATCATGCCCTGAATGTCGCCTTTCAGCCCGCACGTAAACTGGCAAAAATCTCCGATAGCGTTCAGTTTGGATGGAACGAGAAGCCGACAAAAACGGCGATTGTTCGTCTCTCCAACAATTTCCAAGTCAAGGGAGTGCGCGAAAATGACGCCAAAGGGAAACCCGTTCCTTTTCGGCAGTCAGGCGGATTCGTACTGTTCGAGACACCGCCAGAAGCGGAATTCACTGCCTATTTCGAGTATGAGGGCGTCGTCAACCATCGCGGAGGCGATTATATTCAAGACACCGAAGCGACCTTGAACTCCTACTGGTATCCTCATATTGCCCGCCAACCCGCGACGGCGACAACCACCGTCCGAACTCCCTCCCCCGCATGGACGGCGTTGGGCGTCGGCGAATTGGAGAAAGAGACGCGCCATCCCGACGGCACGCGCACTCTCATCTTCCGCAACGACATTCCGGTCTGTTTCTATACCGTTACGGCGGGCAAATATTTCGTCACCTCGCGAACAGTCAACGGCAAGCAGTTCCACACGTATCTGCGCGACGACAATTCAGCACTGGCGGAAAAACACCTCGATCTGTTGGAAAAGTCACTCGGCTATTTCGAGCAAACTTTCGGGGAATTTCCCTACTCGCGCTATGCCATTGTAGATTTGCGCGGGGCGTTTTCCGGCGCGTTGGAGTCGTATTCGTTTGCGACCTTCGGACCCGGAATGCTGCCCGGAACCATCGTCCATGAGATCGCGCATACGTGGTGGGGCGGTCTGGTGACCTGCACTTATACCCGCTCGATGTGGAATGAATCGTTCGCCGAATACTCCGATACATTGTTTCAGCGTGAGACCAGTGCAGTGGCTCCCCTGAGTGGTTCACGCATTCCCGAACTGCGGCGGAATGCACTTGCCTACCAGACTTTCTCGATGTCAACCGCGCACGATACCAGTGATGGACGGCAAGCCTCAGTCGGCTATGGTAAGGGAAATTTGGTACTGCGGGTTTTGGAGGAGGAGATCGGCAAAGAGAAAATGTTGGCAAGTATTCGCGGATTTCTCTCAAACCACGCACGCGGCAACCCCGTTGAGTGGAACGCTTTCGAGAAAATCGTCAATAAAACGATGGGCAAAGATTATCGCTGGTTTTTTGCACAATGGATGGAACGGCGCGGAATGCCCGCGCTGTCATTGCAAAATATCCGCACGCAGAAGCGCAATATCGGCTATATCCTTGAAGGCGAAATCGTACAGTCCGGGACGCCCTACCGCCTGACCCTGCCCCTTCGCGCCGTCACATCGAACGGCAAAAACCTCGATCAAACGCTGATTTTGGACAAGCCGCGCATGGCGTTTCGAGTGCAGAGCGACGCGCCGATAACGAGTGTCGTTCTTGATCCTCAGCGCGTTCTGCCGCTTGCCGCCCCGCCGAATTCTCCCAACGATCTCGACCCGACGGTTTGGCGTTCGCGGAATACTCAGTAACTCACCTCTCGCAACGGGGGTTGAAAACCCCCGTCTGGAAAAAACAAGCGTCTTTCAGACGCACCAACTCG
>CAZPZP010000829.1:0-2069 GCA_964591025.1 uncultured Chthonomonadaceae bacterium | reverse complement strand
ACCTGCTTCTGCTGATTTCTGCCTATAACAAAGTCTCGCCGAACGCGGGCTATCGGGAAGCGGCGGACTTCAACGGCGACGGCGCGAACGATATTGCCGACTTGCTCCTGCTGATTGGGAACTACAGCACATTGGGCGACTAGCCCTCACCCCCTGCCCCTTTTCCACACAAGCGCGGGAGAGGGGAGTTTTTGTTTGTGGTACAATGCGAGGCAGAGAACCCGCGTGGGAATTGGAGTGAGAGAGGAGATTGTTCTATGGAAACATTGACTCGTGAGGAAGCCAAAGAGAGTTTGCGGCGTAGTCGTGAAGTGTACGACTCGAAACTACGTCCCATCGTGGATACGCCGGAAAATCTCGGCAAAATTATTGTCTTCGATTTGGAAACGGCAGATTATGAGATCGGCGATGACCCTGCATTCGAGGCGACGGCAAAACTTCAGGCACGGCATCCGGGCGTGAGACTGATGGGGATGCGGGTCGGTTACAAAACAGGCGAAACGTTCGGCGGAATGAGGGAGCGTGACATTCGATGATGACGGGAATAGTCCGCGAGATGCAGCTGGTTTTGCCTGTTGTCTTTGTTTTGGCAGATGGCTCACAAGTGACCCGTGAGTTGGTTGTTGACACGGGCTTTACTGGAGGGCTGTCGCTCCCGCCGGAGATGGTGCAGGAGTTGAGTTTGGTGTTTCTCCACGATTTTGGGGCAACGCTTGCCGATGGAACTGAAGGGAAATATCCTCTTTATTCGTCAGTCATCCAATGGCACGGTGAGGAGAAAAATGTGGCAGCGTTTGCATTGGGAGATCGCCCGCTTCTCGGCACGGCGTTGCTGGAAGGAAATGATCTGTTCGCAAGGTTCAAGGAAAATGAGAATTTCACCCTTAAGGAAAGTTGACTTAACGCCGCCTACCTCTCATAAGGCGGGCGGCGCAAACGGCGACGGCGCGAACGATAGTGCCGACCTGCTTCTGCTCATCGGGAACTACAACACGCTGGGCGACAGTTAAACGCCCCCTCTTCTTTTGCGCGGCACGGCTTGCCTTCGGGTATCATCTCTTGAAGGAGAAAGCCTGTGCCGCGCAAAGATTCTATTCACGATGCCGTCAAAAACGCCCTTGTCAAAGATGGCTGGACAATTCTCGATGATCCGTACCGCATCGAATATGATGATGCTGATGTTTATGCCGATCTGCGTGTCGAAAAGTCTGACGACGGTATCAATGTCAAGCGAACTTTGGTTATCGAGATCAAAGGGTTTCTTCATGATTCACCAATGACCGATTTGGCGCGGGCGTTGGGGCAGTATCAACTCTATCGCGGCTATCTGAGCGAAGTCGCTCCCGATGAAGAGCTGTATCTCGCTATTGACGAAATCATCTATAACACTCAGTTCCAGCGGCGTGCTTTCCAGCACATCATTACCGTCTACAACTTGGCTCTTTTGATCGTCAATACCGATACAGAGGAGATCATTCAATGGATAAGTTAAATCACTATCGTGACGCCATCAAGAAAGTTTTGCAGTATCACGCCGATCTGATGAATAATCAGCCAACGCCAGGAGAGATCGTTTCTGTTGTTTCCGACGAAAAGCATGACGAGTATCTTCTCCTGAAATACGGATTTCCTCGTGGCAAACGGGCGCACCATCTCAAGGCGCACCTACGGTTGTTTGAGGGCAAGGTTTGGGTCGAATACGATATGACACACAACAGTTTGGCAGAAGATTTGGAGGGGGAGGGCATCCCGCGTGAGGACATCATGATCGCGTTCAATCCTGTCGCCATGACTTATGCGGAACTTGCCGCCTGAGCCAAAAGGCGGCGGCTCGACGCGACAGACTTCAATGGCGACGGCGCGAATGATATTGCCGACCTGCTTCTGCTTATTGGGAACTACAATCAGATGGGCGACAGTTAAGCCCTCACCCCCTTGCCCCTTTTCCAAGTAAGTTCGGGAGAGGGGAGTTTTTGTTTGTGGGGCGGCAGGGGATGTATAATAGGAATCAGAGATGCGAACAAAGGAGAGTATGAGATGGAAACATTGACCCGTGAGGACGGCAAAGA
>CAZPZP010000828.1:0-2074 GCA_964591025.1 uncultured Chthonomonadaceae bacterium | reverse complement strand
CGTTGAAGGAGTTCGATGACTTCTTCCGGCGAAGGTTCACTGTTTAGGATTGGGTTGGACATGACGAGAATTTACTCCGGGTTGAGGAGGCGATCTGCGCGGTGCGACAAATCCATCAATGCCGAATACAGCCGCACAAATCCCTCAAAAACGCTCCGATACGAACTGAAATACTCGTGAACGTCGCCGTCGTTCATGGCTTTCGTGGCGATATAATAAAGGTGGTCACTCGTCTGCATCAGCCGCCAAGCGTGCAGGACATCGGCATTTCCTGTTGCTTTGACTGCGACTTCCAGCCGCTTCAACTCCTCGAACGCAACTTGCTGCATCTCGTTGCCGAGCCACGCCGACGTATTCCGTTCTTTGTCCGCCCATGAGATCGTTTGATAATCTCCGACATGAATCGTCCCAATCGAAGGCAGACGCCGCACGACTTCTGTCGGAGTGGAAAACTCCAACTGCGGATGCTGTTGGATTGCGTTGGGCAGAGAACGCAGGAAGTCGAATATCCCCGTATCCTCCCAAATATGCTCCCCGAACGCCTCATAATCCATTGCCAGCGTGACGTTCATATCGGTATTTTCTGCGAGCCAGCCGGCAAACTTTTCCGCCTTGAGAGGATAACCTTCCCAGTTTTTATTGGGGAACCGATACCCGATGTCATCCGAAAGTTTGTAGTTCCGAAGCAAGACCGGCAAGCCGCACGGAGCCTGATAAACGAAGTCGGGCGACTTCCAATACTCCATCAGCCAATCCACGCCCTCCGTCAAAATGCCCTCGAAGCCCTGACCCTGCACCGTTGCCGCGATATTGTCATTGTAGAGACATTCGGTATTGCGGAAAAAGGTCGTTTCCTGCCCGAACAACTCTTTGATTGTCTCTTTGTGCTTCTGAATTTGGGCGCAGAACTCGTGCCTGTCCTCACCGAACAGACTGCTGACGGAATGGTAATAGTTTTCGCCCGTGAACTCCACACAACCCGTATCCGCGAGCTTCTTGAAGATATCGAGCAGTTTCGGATCATATCGCTTCGCCGACTCCAAAAACGTGCCGGACAGCGCGTAGGCGACCTTGAACGGCTTATCATCCTTTTTATGCGTCTCCACCAAATCGAGAATCATCTGTGTCGCCGGACGATAACATTTCTCTGTGACTTTGCGGAACACGTCGCTGTTGATGTCCTCGTCGAAGTAATAATCGAAGAGTTTTTCGGGCGCAATCGGTCCGTCAATCCGGCGATATTCATAGGGCAGGAGGCGCATGGGCTGGTGCGCGAAGAAATAAAAGGTTACGAGGGTCACGGCGTTAGGCGTCCTTTCACACGGGCAAGGCGAATGCTATGGTGTTTCGAGAGAGGCGCGGCAAGTTCCTGCCTGTTTTTCTGTATGGCAGGATTCCGCTTGCGCGTCGGCGAATTGTATGTCTGCCATTTTCCTGCTGTCAGTGGCATCTTTCCTCAAGGAGCAACTCTTATGTACCGTATCGTATCCCAACTCGCCGCCGCCTTATCACTCGCTGTACTCTTTTCTTCTCATTCCGCACACGCTCAAGTCGTTGCGCCGCCCAACGCCATCAACTTTCAAGGCAGACTCGCCACGCCGAGCGGCAATCCTGTTCCCGACGGAACCTATACCATTCGCCTCAGTTTCTACACTGCCGCCACCGGCGATACCCGCATCGCCGATCAAACCTTCAACGGTGTCCCGGTCAAGAACGGAGTCTTCGCCGTCAAGGTCGATCAAGTCAACGGCACGGTGTTCAACAACAATCTCTATCTTGGCATCACGCTCGACAGCGACGCGGAACTCACGCCGCGCACCCAAATCGTCAGTGTGCCGTATGCGATCAAGTCCGATCTCGCCCTCACCGTTCCCGATGCCTCTATCACCAACGCCAAACTCGCCGGGAGTATTACCGCCGACAAATTCGCCGCCAATATCTTCAATCCCATCGCGTGGCTGCTCAATGGAAACAGCGGGACGAGCGGCACGCAGTTTCTTGGCACAACCGGCAGTCAGCCGCTCATCTTCAAGACCAATAATCTCGAACGGGTGCGTATTTCCAGCGGCGGCAA
>CAZPZP010000827.1:0-2079 GCA_964591025.1 uncultured Chthonomonadaceae bacterium | reverse complement strand
AATGAGTTTCCATCCATTTGACTCTATAGGACGGACAAAGACAACTTGGATTCGTGTTTCCAACGGTTTCCTCCTATGAAGAGCGCACACACTGTATATGGCGCGTCCGAAGGACGCTTGGCGGAACGCCACACAGACGGGTATTTTCAATGCCCGTCATTTGCCAACGAGATTACTGTACCGAATCAGGGAGACGCTTGGCGAGAGGTTTCTGGTTCTGGCGTCGTTGAGGAAGGCGGTTCTGCCACGCGCAACCCCACCCACACCAACAGAAGCCCCCCGAACACACTCACACCGAGATAAAGCAGAGCCAGTCCCGACTTCCCTCGCCGCAACAGAGACACGGTATCCAGCCCAAACGCTGAGAACGTGGTAAAGCCGCCCAAGAAGCCGGTGATGATCAAAAGGCGCACATCCGGGCTAAGAAGGTTGCGCCGCCCTGCCAATCCTGCCAACAACCCGATGAGCAAGCACCCGATAAGATTGACCGCCAGCGTGCCAGCGGGGAACTTGTCTTGATAGCGGCGTGCCATCCATTCACTGACCGAGAAACGTAGGACTGAGCCGAGAAAACCGCCCGCGCCGACGAGAAACAATTGCTTCATTGTCCCATTTCCCCCTCTCCTGCCCCTCGCACTCCATAAAATGAGACGCCAAAGATACCAACAAAAGGCACGATAGACATATCGCGGTTCTTCTTCCTCGCATCACTTGCTTTTTTCGTCGTAGCGTCCCGGCTTCGGCGTCCATCTGCCGAGAAACTTGTTGTGGTAATAGCGATAACGGTTACAGTTCCTTCGGCGTCACCTCGAACTGTGACTGTGAACGAAAGAAACAAACATCAAATTCCATGAAGAAGTTCGCTTGTCCGAGTAGAAGCCGTACATTGTCGCTCTGCGTCCAAGCAAACGCCAGACGCACCGCAGAAAACGGGGCGATGATAGCAGAAAGAACAATGCCGCGTGCCGAAAGACGCGCCAAATTGCCCGACAGAACTATTGACGTTCTCTGCTCTTCCCAAACGAAGCCGAGTTGTTCACCAAGCGAATACGGCAAGACGTTCACCGCCGCGCCTGAGTCCAATAACCCGTAGGCTGAGACGACCATCTCCCCTTTTGAGAGCGTCAACGGAAGCAACGGCATCAGACTGCTTTCGGCAAGGCTCGGATCAACATCTACGAAAGGAAAACGTGCCGGTTCGATCATGCCACTTCCCTCTCTTTTTTGTCTTGTTCCAGCAGTTGAAGGAGAGTCGCCGCCGCTTCATGGGCATCGTAAGGAGACCAAATCGGATACTCGCCTTCTTCCAAGCCTTCCTCCTGCGACAACTCGGTAAGCAGTTCCTGCATGAGACGGAATTTGTCCTTGCGGGGCAACGCCCGAACGGACGGCAGTACAGTTGTAAGAGACATTCTAACCTCCTCGAAATTCCTTCGGGCAGAACGAGAGTTGAAAATTCCCGTCTATAAAGTACAAGCGTCTTCCAGACGCGACAACCTCTCAAATTGGTGCATTGTGCATCTGAAAGATGCTTGTTTTTTGTTGCTGGGAGTTTTCAACTCCCGGACGATTTCCCTTTTTGATCATATCGTCCCGGCTTCGGCGTCCATCTGCCGAGAAACTTGTTGCGGTAATGGCGATAACGGTAGCGCAGGACTTGTCCCGACGCCCGCAGCGCAATGCCAACCGGAACCATAGGACGCAAATAGAACGGCATGGTCGCCGCATAGTGCTTCTTATAAAACAAATACTGGCTGCGGTGAAACTCGTAGGTCATGCGCGTCGGAACAAGGTCACTGCTTTTGCCGATATGGTGCGTAATGATCGCATCCGGGCAGTAAGCGACGCGCCAATTCCGCGTTTTGTCGTCGGGAAAGGGTGCGTGGTTCGCCCGCCAGCACAAATCCACATCTTCACAGTACATAAAGAAGTCCTCATCGAACGCGCTGATCTGTTCCACCAACCGCCGCCGAATACACAACGCCGCCCCGCTCACCCAATCCACATCGCGAGGCGACAGGTGATCATACTCCTTCATCAGATAATCCGCCGCGAATTTGTTCTTGGGAAACAGGCGTC
>CAZPZP010000826.1:0-2082 GCA_964591025.1 uncultured Chthonomonadaceae bacterium | reverse complement strand
GTTCGCTGATGAATGGACAGCGTTCTGCTTCTGAACTCTCTAATGGGTTAGGCAAGTTTCTCGCCTCACAGGAAGTGAACTCGCGCACAGACGATGATAAAACTCTGGTTCTGGCAATGCGGCTGCCGACTTCAACACCTCTTGATATTCCTGCCTAAAAAACCATGAGTCGCACAACAGTTTATACGGGCGGTGGAAGCCGCTTGCTTATAGAGAAAGAGTTAGGGCGCGGCGGCGAAGGCAGTGTCCATTCGCTAAAGAGCGACGACAAACACGTCATCAAATTGGCGCATAACCCCTTGAGTGCCGAGCAGACAGTCAAAATTGTGGAGATGGTGCGGCAGCAATCAGATCGGTTGAAGCGACTGACAGCGTGGCCTGTGGAAACGGTGCATGAGACGCAGGGCGGCGCAGTGATAGGTTTCATGATGCCCAAGGTGATGGGCAGGGCGATTCATACACTGTATGGACCGAAAAGCCGCATGACCCATTTCCCTCAAGCGGATTGGCGGTTTCTGATTCACGTTGCCGGAAATATCGCACGCGCTGTGCAGAGTATCCACGAACATCAAATTGTGATTGGGGACATCAATCACAGCAATATCTTTGTTGCACCTGATGGAGTCGTTACGTTACTTGATGCGGATAGTTTTCAGATACAGGCGGGCAATCGTCTGATGCTGTGCGGCGTCGGAATCGAGACGCATACGCCGCCGGAGTTGTAGGGAGTGAATTTTCGGGTGACCCCGCGTACTCCCAATCATGATAATTTCGGGCTGGCGGTGTTGATCTTTCAGTTGTTGTTTTTGGGACGCCATCCCTTTGCAGGACGGTATCTGAACGGTGAACCCAGTCTTGGTGACGCAATCAAGCAGCGACTGTTCGCTTATGGTTCCGATGCCAAAAATCGAGGTGTCGTTGCTCCTCCCTCTACTCTTGCGTTGGAGGCGGCAACGGCGTTTTTGGCGCAGTTGTTCAAGCGGGCATTCTTGACAGATGGGACATCAAAAACGCTTGTGACGGCAAGACCACTGCCAAGTGAATGGCTTCATGGTTTGGAAGTGTTGAAACAGAGTCTGAAGGTTTGTGTGATTCACGGCGGGCATTATTACGCGGGGCAGTTGAAGGATTGCCCTTGGTGTGAGATCGAACTGCAATCCAAGGTGCAGTTGTTTCCGTTTTCAGCGGGTCAGGCAAAACGCAGTCAATTTGATATCGAAGCGTTTTGGAAACAGGTTCTTGAAGTGCCGGTTTTGCTGCCTTTAGGTACTATGGAATTGAAGCCCCTGCCAGTTGCCAATGTCTCTCCGTGGGCTCAGGTGCAAAAGCGACTCTATAACACTGGTATCAAGTCGCTTTTGTCGAAAGTTGGAATGAGCAAGGAACGGCGAGGAGCGCAGAGCATTGCACGGGCGAGGGTACAGGAAGTGCAAAAATCGTGGCAAGATTTGCAGGCACTTTGGAAAGCCGATGGATGGGAGACACTCTCCTCACGCTTGAGAGGCGAGATAGAAAAGCTTGAGGCAGAGTACAGCGATATTGAGCCGCAATGCCAACGACGCTTAAATCAGTTGCAGAAGGATCAGAACCAAAATCAGTTGCAGCGGCATCTCGATTCGCACCGTATCGAAAACGCACGCATTGATGGGGTAGGATCAGCACGCAAACAGACGCTTGCTTCCTACGGCATCGAAACTGCTGCGGACGTTGATATTCATTCTATTAGGAATATACCGGGCTTCGGCAGTCATCTAACGTGGGTTTTGCTCACTTGGCGGGCGAGAGTAGAACAAGATTTTGTGTTTAATCCAAGGCAGAGTGTTGATCCGCGTGATGTTCAGCAACTCGAACGTGAGACTGCACAAAGCCGCCTGAATTTGGAACGACAACTGAAAGAAACGCTCAAAAAATTGGAAGATGCGTACCATTCGGGTAATCGAGAACGAGAGCATCTCAACAGACGCGCTGCCCAACTTAGGCAGAAGTTGGCACAAGCAGAAACGAATCTGCGATTTTTATAGGAATGTGGGTATATAAGGTAGAGTGTGCGACTATGGATAGAGTGGCGTGACACTATGTAAG
>CAZPZP010000825.1:1859-2087 GCA_964591025.1 uncultured Chthonomonadaceae bacterium | reverse complement strand
GCCGAAACTAAGCGATAACTGTACGCGGTTTTGTAGCCAAATTCGGCATAAGCATACTCCGCGATATTCGCGTAGGGCTTGCGGGTTTTGCTGTTGGTTAGAGACTTGTAGCCGCCGCGTTCATCCATTTCCCACAAGCAACGAGCAACCTCCAATTCGTGCATATCGCGGTTGGTTTTGTGGCACTTAATCCGCTTGGTGCATCGAACGGCTTCTCCCTTCGTCATC
>CAZPZP010000825.1:0-1849 GCA_964591025.1 uncultured Chthonomonadaceae bacterium | reverse complement strand
GTTCCATGCTGCCTGTTCGCTGAAAAAGGGAGCGGGCAACCTGCATCTCGCTTGAGTTGCGATCCGGCTCTGTGCTGTCATGTTCAGTTGAGCCGTTTTTGAGAAAATCGTCCGTTGAAAAAAAATCTGGTTCATCAGTCACAAAGGCTTGACAAGAGTGTGTATTGAGTGTACACTGTTCAGTGATCATAAGTTAGTCCTTGACCCCGACCTCGTTTCGCTCACAGGTCGGGGTCTTCTCTTTCTTGGTATTTCAGTTGACGGAAATACGCGGTATTCTGTCCACAGGCGTTAAATTTTTTTCGAGCCACGCCCGAAACTCCAATGCTGTCATCGGGTGCAAGTCTGAGAACGCGATGCTTCGATAGGGCGAGTGTCCGTCACGCAGACTCCATTTGGCGACAGCAGCAGACGGCACTGGCTCAAAGACCTCAATTCCCCGATCCAGAAGAATTTTGACGGGGATGTAAAATGGTGCTGGTCGTTCTGTTCGTTGCTGTTCGTTAATCGAGCAGAACGCTGTCGCAGAGGCTTTTGTATCGGCGATGAAGCGTCCGAGAGTTCGGCTGTAAATGGCAACGTCAGCCTCCTTGACGCTTCGCTTCATCACCTTTGGCGTCAACCTCATAGCCCAACCTGAATTCGGTTGCTTGAATTCAGGGCAAGCAATGTGGAGAAACTGTTCCACGCCATACTCTCCGGCAGCACCGGCACGGTCTGCTGCGAGGTTCTTCTCCCTCGATCCCAAATCACAAACTTTTCGCCGAGTTCGGTCATTCGCTGTCATTCGACCCTCAGCAATGCACTTGATAATGCCCCATTCGGCATTATCAAGCAAGAAAATTTTTGTAGCAGTCATAGGTTGAATCCTCTACGGTAGTGTTTGTCGTAGTTGCCGCAGAGTTCGATCAACCGTTTGCCTTGAACAACAAACTTTCGAGGCAATGATTTTGTTCGGCATCTGCGGGTATGCAATTTTGAGAGCGACAATGCGGTTGTGAAAACTATTCACCGACGACTTTCTCACTTCTCTCTCCCCCCATTTCCTCAACGATGGCTCTGATCTCTCGCAACCATTTGCGGATCGTCCATTCGCTGCGTCCAGTCAACCGTGCCATGTCAGAAGCCGTATTGGTTGGGTAATATGCCAGTGATGCCGCACACATCAACATTCCGCGCCGTTTATCAATCACAGGTTTCACCGTGTTTTTCTCCCGCATTGCTGGTTCACATGGTTGGCGAATGTTGCCAATTTGGAATTTGATACCCCTCGATTTGGAGCATTCAGGAGGTTATACGCCGAGTCTGAGGAAAGTGGGTCAGGCATCATTTTCTCATTCGGCGGAAGGACAGTTAATCCGCAACCAAACCCGCATCCTCAACCATCTCACGGATTTTACGCAACCAAATCCGAACCGTCTGCTGGCTTCTGCCCGTGAGTTCCGATAACTCCTGAACTGTGATTGCGGGATCATGAGCGCGACAGATCGCCACGCGCAGCATTCCACTTAACTTGCTCCGACTGAAATTTGCCTCCACCTTGTCTTCTCCTGAAAACACTTGACTGAGCGTAATGTATAGGTTTCTAATGGTAAACCATCAAACACGCTATAATATAGTCATCATGGTCGAAGTTGACAAGGGGGTAAGCAAGTTTTTTTTGGAATTTTTTTGCAGCAGGGAGTAAAAGTGGGTCAGATATTTTAGACGTGCTGGCAACAGCACTACTTTTGAGGTTCGGGAATGACGAGTTGCGGATTTTTGTAGGTATAGCGGGAGTTGCAGGACGGGCAACGGTACAGAACCTTGCCGCCTGATGGGATAATGAAGCCCCTCATTCTGGATCGTC
>CAZPZP010000824.1:0-2092 GCA_964591025.1 uncultured Chthonomonadaceae bacterium | reverse complement strand
TTAGTCGAGGAAGCGGTCAGTGGCGAAATCGGCAAAATGCCGTTTTTAGTCCTGACTGTTCTCGATGTCTCCTCAAAGGATAGTCTTCGCGCATACATCGAGAAAAATTCCATCGCCCTGTTAAGCAATTACAATAAAGCATTAGAGCAACTTGATCCTGCGTCAGCAGAGTGGCTGGGGTGGAATAGTGGCTATGAGAAGGTATGCCGTTCAGGTCTTTGGAATAATGCCCATGTTGATTCGCGGTATGATCCCGAATTTTTGCACAAATTTGAACTGTTGCTACATCAAACAGCATCAACGATTTAATAGACCTCTTGCAAGAGTACAGCAAAATGAATTTCTCGTGCAGGGGGCGTTCCGCCGTGCTTCGCACTCGAATGGCAGGGGAATTTCGTCCGCAGGACGGCTGTTTTTGAGTCGGGTACGTTCTTGTACCCGACTCTTGCAAGAGGTCTAATACTCTTGGCGTTTGAGGCGCAGACCGGCGGGAATGACGAGGCGATCCAGCAGGTCGAAGGCGAATTGGACGAGGATCGCGAGGACAGCGGCAGGAATCGCGCCCTGCAAAATGATGTTCGGCTGATTGATGCTGATGCCGCTCTGAATCGGTTCGCCCAATCCGCCCGCCCCGACGAATGCCGCTAAGGTCGCCGTGCCGACGTTGATAATGGCACTGGTTTTGATGCCCGCGAGAATCGTGCGGGACGCCATCGGCAGAAACACTTTGCGGAGTTGAGCAGCCGGTTCCAAACCAAGTGCGGCGGCAGATTCGCGCAAAGAAGGCGGAATCTCCTGCAAACCTGTTGCGGTGTTGCGAACAATGGGAAGCAGACTGTAGAGAAAGAGGGCGATAATCGCAGGGGTCGCGCCTTGCCCGATATAGGGTACTGCCACGAGAAACGCCAGCAATGCCAGAGAGGGAATCGTCTGCACAATCCCCGCCGCGCTCAAAATCACTTGACTGAACGCATCGGGACGCCCTGCCCGAATGCCGAGCGGAACCCCGACCAGAATCGCCAATCCCAACGAAATTCCGACCAACTGTAAGTGCCGTGCCGTCAGGCGGAGAATATAGCCAAGCGTGCTTTCCGATTGTTGCGTGGCTTGAGCCGTCGCCTCTTTGCCGAAAAACGAGGCGGCAGTCACGGCATAGTTCGCGGAGTTGCGCCCCAAACCGTTGAGGCGAATCATCTCTTCCTGCGAGATTTTGCCTTCCAAACCTTTGAGCGCGGCAATGGCTTCTGCGGGCATATCGAGGCGATACAAAAACACGGCTTGATAGCGCGGAAAGAAACCTTTGTCGTCTTCCAGAACAATGAGATCATACTCGGCGATTTCGGGATCAGTGGTGTAGCACTCCATCAGGTCGATCTGTCCGGCGTTGAGTTTGGCATAACCGATAGAGTGTTCGAGCGTGGCGACATTGGACAGATTCAAGGCGTATCTTACTGTCAATCCTTTCCAGCCGTCCTTGCGATTGAAGAATTCAGCAGTCGGACCGACTTGTAAATCGGAATGCTGCGCCAAATCGCTAGTCCGCTTGATTCCCAACTCCTGCGCCCGTGACCGTTTCATCACCAGCGCGTAATTGTTGTCGAAACCGAGCGGGGCGGTCATCCCGATGCCCTCTTTTTTCAATCCTGCTTCTATCGCCGCAATATTTTTGCTGTCTGCAAGTTTGAGAATCTCCTCGCCAACCGTCGCGGTATACTCAGGGTAGGTTCCGATTTCGCCATTTTTGAGTTTGCCCCAAACTATCCCCGTCGCTCCGAGTCCCAACTGATGAGTGACGGACGCGATGCCCTTTGTCTCCATTTGCCGCTTGGCGATTTCTGCCAGAACATAAGACTCCACGAACTTTTTAGAACCGACCACTACATCAGCGGCAGAGGCAGGAAGGCAGAGCGAGGCAAGCAGAAGAATTGAGACACGAAGGCGAGACAGGCAGAGGGCAGCAGGGCGGTTCATAGGGCGACAAGGCTCCTTTGCGCGGTGAGAAATTCGGAGACGAACGGATCGGCGGGGGTATCACGCAGATCGGCGAGTGTTCCCTGCTGGACGATTCGCCCCTCATCGAGCAGTATGAGAT
>CAZPZP010000823.1:0-2095 GCA_964591025.1 uncultured Chthonomonadaceae bacterium | reverse complement strand
AATTCATTTCGCTGTACTCTTGCAAGAGGTCTATTCTACCACAGAGTCATTAGGGCAGATAGCCGTAGAAGACGCCCACCCAATAGCCGAGCAGCCACGCCGCGCCGTCGTCCAAACCGCGCCCGTCACTGCCGCCGTTGGGACTCCACGGGTTGCCGTTCCAGCGAGCGAGGGCGCGTTCCGATGAGGGCAGGACGCGAGTCAGTTCGGTGCGCGGCTTGATTCCCGGTTCGACGCGCAAAGTGACATCGAATCTGTGCGAGTTTTTGACCGACCACTGCACGCGATCCAGCGACCAATCCTGCAATGTCTCGATGGCTTTGTCCGGTTCGCACGCTTTGCCCGTCAGTCCGCCATACAGGAAATTATACAGCGGGCTGCGTTCGCCCTTGAGCGTTTTTTCGTGCGGCGAATCTTCCCATGTTCCCGCCAAACTGTGCAGCAATGTGGCACGCCGCACGGGGTCTTTCTCCAAATCCAAAATCAGGACATAATTCATATACGCCATCTCATCGTCACTGTGATTGACATTTTGCCATTCGCCAAAATGCCCGCGCCGGAACAGAATCGTATTCAGCAGATAATGGTGTTTGTGGATCAGCAGATCGTAATGTTCGGTATATTTCTTGTCGCCCGTGATGTACTCGGCGACTTTGAGATACGAGAGAATTTCGAGGGAATTGAGCGGACGCTGTTCCCACCAAAACGGATCGTCGTTGAGAAATTCGGGTCCCCACACGCCCCATCGCGTTTTCCGTCCGGTATGCCCGATGAAGTTATAGCCGCCATCAATAATGCGGTCAGTGGTGCGCTTGACGACTGCCTTGATTTTGGCTTTTTCTGCGTTGTCGGCACAATAGCGATAATAGAGATACCAAACGTAATAATGCCCATCCAACTCATCGCTGCTGGTATCGCCCTTGCACCAAACGGCAGGATCGACGGGCGAGCGAAACCAGATTTTATCCGTTTCACCCGGCACGCGCACCGTCTCGTTCAGATCGACGCCTGTTGCGCCCTGCTTGAGTTCTTCATCGGTCACAACGGCGCGGGCAGGATAGCCGGGAAGCCCTGAAAGGCGTTCCAGTTCCAGCATCGCCTCGAAGGCTTGTTTGGCGTGCGCCTTGGCGGCGGGATCTTTGGTCGCGGCATAGCGATAACACATCGCCGCCACATAGATGCTGTTCCAGAGTCCGTCGTTGTCGCTGATCTCGTAAGGGTCGGACTTTTGCGGCACGCCGGGCGTTTTGAGGCTCCGCTCCGCGATATAGCCGCGCCGATTGTTCCATTCCTGCGTGGTTTTGTCGAACTGTTCGGCTTTCTCGCGCAGGGTCATGGATTTCTCGGCAATGGCACACACGCCGCCGTCGGTTTGCAGCAGAATCTGCCCGTCCTTGCCCTCCCAAATCGCCGTAACTTTATCGCCCAATAACCAGCGTTTGCCATGAAAATAGCGATACTGCCCGCTCCGCAGTCGCCACGCGCCTTCATTAGTTCCGCCCCAAATATCGCCGTTGCTCGCCAACAGCAAACAGTTCATGTCTTCATAGGGCATCCCGTCGCGGCGGTCAAAATGCTGCCACCACTGATCGCCGTCCGTCGCGTACATTCCGCTCGATGTCGCCGCCCAAATATGCCCATCGCTGTCCGAAGCGACGGCATGAACAAAGGTGTCCACATTGATCGGCGGCTGGTGCGAGCGAAAGATACGTGGCTCTTCGATGAGAACATATTTGTCGTCTATTGTGCGATATGCGCCCTTGTCCGTCACGACCCAAACAACGCCGCTTTTGGCTTTTGCTGCCGTCAGAATGGCTGCGCCCATCGGCAGTTTCGTTTTGTCCACAAATCCGAAATCCGGCTTTGGAGCAGAAAGGTTCGATAGTCCGCTCTTGATGGCGATGAGTTGAGGGAATTTTTGCATAGGTTTGTTCTGTGCCAGACTGGGCAGGACGAAGGTTGACAGGAAAAACAGGACGGACAGAGAGCGTATCAGCATAACAGCATAATCCTTTTTTGAGAAAGAGTGGTAGAGCAGGTGCGGGTACTGAAAGTACCCGGCAACAAAGTACAAGCGTCTTTACCTCACCCCCAA
>CAZPZP010000822.1:0-2099 GCA_964591025.1 uncultured Chthonomonadaceae bacterium | reverse complement strand
GCATTCTCCGCTAATCTCCAAGCCAATCGCGTCAACTTTCGCGTGACGGAGTTGATTGACTGATGCTCGCTTTAGTTTTGGACACAACTCCTTTGGGACTCATAACGGGGCGACAAGATAAGCCTGAACCTCAAGCCTGTCGCAAGTTGGGTAACTCAATTGCTGAGTGCAGGGGTATCCGTATATGTGCCAGAGGTTGCCGATTATGAAGTGCGGCGCGAATTGATTCGAGCGAAAAAGATAGCAGGACTTCGACGCTTGGAGCGTTTCAATGCGTCTGCTATCTACCTGCCTATTACAACGGAAGTGATGCGCCGGAGCGCAGACTTATGGGCAAAAGCGCGTAATAAAGGCGTGCCAACGGCTGATGCTGCGGCACTCGACGCGGATGTCATCATTGCCGCGCAGACATTGGCATTCCCTTTTCCTTTGGAAGAAATCGTTGTTGCAACAGGAAATGTCAAGCATCTGTCTCGCTTCGTTTCTGCCAAACTCTGGACGGATATTTCACTTTGACAGGACTTGCATTTTTGCCCCATCAGATAAAATTTGGCAGAGGCAAGTCAAACGATGATAGATAATAAAGGTAGGCGATGAGCAAAGAGCGATTGTTCGGAACCGACGGCGTGCGCGGGATCGCCAATGAAAAGCTCACTGTGCCTCTGGCGATGCAGTTGGGAATGGCGGCGGGGCAATGGATTACCGCGCAACGCTCTCCTAATTCTACCGAACGCCCCAAAGTGATTATTGGGCGCGATACGCGGCTGTCCGGCGAAATGCTGGAAGCGGCGATTGCGTCCGGCTTGGCGGCAATGGGCGTGGATGTCTGCAATGTCGGGATCGTTCCGACTCCGGCAGTCGCGCAGATTGTTCTCGCCGAAGCCGCCGATGCAGGAATCGTCATCTCGGCGTCGCACAACCCGTTTTATGACAACGGAATCAAGTTCTTTGGCAGGGACGGCAAAAAACTTGCGGACGCCATTGAGGACGAGATCGAAGCCTACCTCAAATCATGGCAGACGCTGAAATTTCCGACACACGGCGGCGTTGGCAGAATCACCGACTCGTTCAATCTCGAACAAAATTATATCCTGCGTGCCAAAGCGACACTTTGCCCCGATGATTCGCGCCCATTGCACGGCATGAAAATCGTTTTGGATTGCGCCAATGGTGCGGCATACCATCTCGCGCCCCAGATTTTCCGTGAATTGGGCGCGGAGATCACGGTTTTGCACGATTCACCCGACGGCGTTAATATCAATGTAGACTGCGGTTCCACCCACCCGAAAGCGATGGGAGCCATTGTGCGCGAACTCGGAGCCGACGCTGGAGCCGCCTTCGACGGCGACGCTGACCGCGTGATGTTTGCTGATAGTCGCGGCGAAATCGTGGACGGGGATCGCATGATGGCGATATTAGCGACTCATCTCAAATCGCAGGGCAAACTCGACGCCAATACGGTTGTGGCGACCATTATGAGCAATATCGGCTTGGAACTCGCTCTTGAAGCCGCAGGAATCGAGCTGTTGCGAACCGCTGTCGGGGATCGTTATGTAGCCGAAGGAATGGAAAAGACCGGGGCGGTTGTCGGCGGCGAACAGAGCGGTCATGTTTTGCTTCCGCACGTGACTCCTACTGGCGATGGCATTATTACTGCGCTTCAAGTCCTCAACGTCATGCACTTGACAGGAAAATCGCTGGAAGAACTCGCCCGCCCTGTCGTCGCCTATCCGCAAAAACTCATCAATATTGAAGTCGCGTCTACCTCGACATGGCAAACCGACGCCGACATTCAAGCCGCCATTGCCCACGCCGAGAAACTCATCGAACGCCCTATCTGGCTCTCTGTCCGCGCTTCCGGCACGGAACCCCTGATCCGTGTCATGGCGCAAGGCACAAAGCCCGAAATCGTGGACGCCATTATCGAAACCATTGTCCCCGTCGTTATCCGCAAACTGGACGGCAAAATCAAGACATAAGAACCACAGGGGACACGGGGAAGACAGGGACAATGCAAAATCATTGATCCACGAAATACATGAAAAGAAAAACACAAAGAATCTGTTATGGACTCACCTCTCGCAGCGGGTACTGAAAGT
>CAZPZP010000821.1:0-2102 GCA_964591025.1 uncultured Chthonomonadaceae bacterium | reverse complement strand
CATCGTGCCGGGTATTTTCAATGCCCGCACAAGAGGTAAATTCACAGCAACGAGATTTGGACAGCAACAATTCATTTCGCTGGACTTTTGCAAGAGGTCTATTGTATGCTTCACTTACCCTTTTGCACTGCTGTTGAGATGACTTAGGCAAGAGGTCTATTGTGTTCCTTGCAAGAGAAAGAGGCGTAGATGGCTTTGGCTTGCTGCACATCTTGCCCCATTTGGACAACAAGGGCGTCGAGGGAATCAAATTTGAGTTCAGGGCGCAAGAAGGAGAGGAACCGCAACTCCATTATGCGCCCGTAAATGTCCTCGCTGAAATCGAAGAGATAGGTCTCTATCGAACGCCCCGCGCCCTCCACTGTCGGACGATTGCCTATACTACACGCCCCCCCCCATTTCCTCCCCTCCTCCCAAATCGCTTCGACGGCATAAATCCCATCGGCGGGAACCACCTGATTAACCGTCAGGGCGAGATTAGCGGTGGGATAGCCGAGCGTGCGCCCCAACTGCTGCCCATGAACAACGGTTCCGGCGAGCAAGTAAGGGTGACCGAGCAGGGTTTCGGCGTCGGAAACATTTCCGGTGCGAATCAATTCCCGAATGTTGGTGCTGTGAACGGACATCTCGTTATAATAAACGGGCGGGTGGACATGAAGTCGAAAGCCAAATCGATCCTGAACCGAGCGCAGATACTCTTCGTTGCCGCTTCTGCCTTTGCCGAAATGGAAATCGCCACCGATGATGATCGATTCCGCGCCGAGTTTGTCTTTGAGAACGGTTTGCACAAACTCTTCGGCGGTCAATGAGGCGAGTTCCGTATTGAAACGGGCGATCATCAGCTCGTCTGTCCCTTGCAGGGCGATCAGAGGCAGACGTTGGGCGGGAGTAGTGAGATAGCCGGGAACGCGGTCAGGAGCAAGCAGTTCGTAAGGATGGCGGTCAAAGGTAAACACAATAGCGGGGCGATTGGCGGCGCGTGCATCATCTACTGCCATCCGAATGATCGCCTGATGTCCGCGATGCACGCCGTCGAAGGTTCCTACTGCTACAGTTGCCCGCGCAAACGGCTGTATGAGGGCTTCCAGACCATTGTAGACGTTCATTATTGTTCCAGCAAAACTTTCATGGGGCGCAGTGTATCCGCTTCGATTTTGCCGAGAGCGCAGAGATTGCCGTGTTCGTCTAATAACGCAAGCGGTGTTTCTTCTACGAACGGCGTGGAAAGTTCAATCTCACTGTGCGGCACAAACTGACCCATTCTAATTCGTTCGACCTGTTCCGGCGTAAGGACAACTTGCGTCCACGAGGCGACGGCAGCACGCATCGGCAACACGATCTCAGCAAGGGTTCTGGCGTCGGCACGTTCGCGCAGTTGCTCCAAAGTCGAAGCATTTTCGAGGACGAAATGGTGTTGACTATCGCCGACCCAAAGCCTCCGCAGTGTTGCCATAATCGCGCCTGTTTCTACTGCGTCCCCAATATCGGCGGCAAGCGTGCGAATATAGGTTCCTGTCGAGCAAGTGATTTCTAATGTCGCTGTTGGGTTTGCGCCGGATTGCCACTGTGTCATTTTTAGATGAGAAATCTCAATGGTGCGCGGTGCGCGTTCAACGGTGACGCCTTCCCGCGCCAACTCATAAAGCCGTTTGCCCTGATGGTGGACGGCGGAAACCATCGGCGGCATCTGCTGTATTTTACCTCGAAATCGGGACAAAACGGCGTCAACAGTATCGCGAGTCAGGGCGGAAGCGTCGCGCTTGTGGAGGATTTCGCCGGAAGCGTCCTGCGTGTTCGTGACAATCCCAAAGGTCACATCGGCGCGATAATGCTTTTGGGAGGCACTGAGATATTCGGCGAGGCGTGTCGCTTGACCGAGACATAACACCAGAACGCCCGTCGCATCGGGATCGAGAGTTCCGGTATGCCCGATGCGTTTGGTTTGGAAGAGTTTGCGGGCAACATTGACCACGTCATGCGAAGTCATGCCCGCAGGTTTGTCCACAACGACGATTCCGTGATATTCCGAACGAGATGCCACGTAATACCTTTCTCATTACTAGTTCTGACGTTACGCAACGGGGGTTGAAAACCCCCGTCTG
>CAZPZP010000820.1:0-2113 GCA_964591025.1 uncultured Chthonomonadaceae bacterium | reverse complement strand
GGGGAGGGAGTCAATGCACCTTCCCTTGTGGAGGGGAAGGAGTTTTGCTTCCCTTCCATAAGGGGAGGGAGTCAATGCACCTTCCCTTGTGGAGGGGAAGGAGTTTTGCTTCCCTTGTGGAGGGGAGGGAGCCAATGCACCTTCCCTTGTGGAGGGGAGGGAGTTTTGCTTCCTTCTTCTTACGGGACATTCGCGTAAGGAGAGGAATACTGAGATTCCCCCTCCTTACGGAAGGAGGGGGTTAGGGGGAGGTCAAAATACTATGCCCGAAACCACACCGCTAACGCTCGCTGATCCGCAAACACTTGCCCGCATTGCACGCCTTGAACTGCGGGCGCGGCAGGTCGTCGAAGGCGTGATCTCAGGAATGCACAAAAGCCCGCATCGGGGCAGCAGCGTAGAGTTTGCCCAGCACCGTGATTATGCCCCCGGCGATGAGATACGGCATATAGACTGGAAGGTGTACGCCCGCTCTGACCGGTATCAGATCAAGCAGTTCGAGGAAGAGACCAATCTCAAGGGAATGCTCCTTGTGGATACCAGTGCCAGCATGGACTACAAAGGTACGAAGTCGGCTCTCTCCAAGCGGGAATATGCGGCGATAGTAGGGGCGGCAATTGCGTCGTTATTGATTCGTCAGCGGGATGCTATCGGGTTGGCGACTTTCGATGACGGCATCAACAAATTTGTCCCGGCTGCCAGTACGTCAGCGCATTATCGGCTGCTGTTGGAGCTGTTGGAGCGGCGCGAGTCGCAGCCGAAAACGGGCTTGGGAACGACTTTTCACGACATTGCCGAGCGGATAAAGCGACGCGGCTTGCTGATTGTTCTTTCGGATTTGTTCGGTGACCCAGACGATATTCTGCGCGGCTTACAGCATTTCCGTCATAATCGGCATGAGGTGGTCGTTTTTCACGTATTAGACCGCGATGAGTTGGCTTTCCCTTTTACGGAGTCGGCGCGGTTCGAAGGAATGGAAGGCGAAGACCCCCTGACAACAGAACCCAATGCTCTGCGAAAGTCCTATTTGGAAGTGTTCGGCGAATACGTGGACAAGCTGAAAAAAGGCTGCCGCGAACTCAATATGGACTATGAGCAATTGCCTACCGATACGCCGATAGACACCGCACTGAGCCGTTATCTTTCCCAGAGGAAGCGCGGCTAATGCCTCTGTTATGTCGCGGGCGCGAAAGAGACAAGGAGCAAAGACCATGACGACATTGACTTTAGAAATCCCGGAATCCCTGCTTCAGCAGCTCAACCAGCTCGCTGAGAAAGAGGGCAAACCTGTTGACGAAATCGCCCTGTCCGCCATTGAGCAGCGCGTCGGACTCGACAAATACGCGGTCACAGAAGAGGAAAAGCAAGAAGCTCTTGCCCGTCTTCAGAGCATTTTGGGCGACTTTTGGGAGGAACAGCGGCGGCACCCGGAGCGGTTCCAGCCGCGCACAGATGACGCCCAATACGGCGATGAGTATGAACGAGAGTTTGCCAAAATCATGGACGAGAAGCAGAGAGAGGAAAGAGCGCGATGGACAAAGTAACGCTCACAGATACGTCGTCTATTCTCGGCTTGCTCGACTCCCACGATCCCAATCATGGACGCTGTCTGCTGGCATACTCACGACTGCAATTTCCCTTGTTGACGACGTGGGCGTGCATGACCGAGAGTTTCTATTTCCTTGCGAAACGCATAGGAAGTCCAGGGGTTGACGGCTTATGGCGGCTTATCAATTCTGAGGAAATCACTGTTTACCACCCGGACGCGGCAGACCTGCTCCGCGTGCAGGAACTCATGGAGACCTATCGCGACCTGCCCTGCGATTTTGCCGATGCTTCCCTGATCGCCGCCGCTGAACGCCTCAATCTGGAACGGATATTTACGCTGGACAGCCATTTCTACGCTTATCGTCACAGGGACAACGGTGCGTTTCTTGTCGTTCCATAGACGCGAACTGTGAGAGAATACGGCAAAAGACTTTTACTATGTTACTTCTCAATCCGGTGTTTTTCTGGGCTGTCGCGGCGTTCATCGGCATTCCCCTGCTGGTGCATCTGTTGCGTCGTCGGCGAGTCAAGATCATTTCGTGGGCGGCGATGGAGTTTTTGCAGC
>CAZPZP010000819.1:0-2127 GCA_964591025.1 uncultured Chthonomonadaceae bacterium | reverse complement strand
CTGACCGCCAAACAATGGGCTTGCAAATCTAACCGAAAGGCAGTTTATGGCTCAATGCGATTCCATCCATGACGCCGTCGTCAATGCTCTACTCAAAGACGGCTGGACAATCACTGCTGACCCGTTGATTTTGCGGTTTGGCGGCATTGAAGGACAAATTGATCTCGAAGCCGAAAAGCCTCCCGAAGCGGAGAACATAGAACGCACAGTTGCCTTTGAGATCAAAACTTTCTCAGCGAAGTCTGATACTCATACCTTTGGTCATGCAATGGGACAGTATTTGCTTTACTGTGACCTTGTTGAACTCACAGGCAACACGCACAAAGTTTATCTTGTTATCACTGAGGACGTTTATCGAAAATTCTTCCAACTTCCCGGCATCCGCGCTATTGTCAATAAGCGACACATTGCGCTTCTTGTCGTTCGGATACAAACAGAGGAGTTTGTCTCATGGATCGAACCACAACTGCAAAATTGATCAAAGACTACATTATGTGGCGGGTTTGTCTCGATGCAGAACAGCAACGAAACCCAACACGCCTGATTCCACTGCTTGATGACACCAACGAATGTTACGCGATGATTGCGTCAGGCTGGGAGGGAGCACGATGGGCGCAGGATTTGATGCTGTTCATCCGTTTCAAGGACGATAAAATTTTGATCGAAAGCGACTGGACAGCAACGGGGATCACAGACTATTTGATTGAACACGGCGTCCCTGAAAATGAGATTGTTTTGTGCTGGCTACGGGATTATCTGCCCATGACAAAACAGGAAGCTGCTTGATGGAACAAAGCGGAAAGGAATGAAATGATATTGAATGTTGGAGAGGATGCCCCTGATTTCACGGTGAGTGATCACGGTGGCGAGACAGTCACGTTGTCGGGGTTGCGCGGCAAAACTGTGGTGTTGTTTTTCTATCCGAAAGCCGATACGCCGGGGTGTACCGTCGAGGCGTGCAGCTTTCGCGACAAGAAAACCGATTACGATACCGACGATGTGATGATTTTGGGAATCAGTCCCGATACCCCGAAGGCACAGAGCCAATTCGCCGAGAAGTTCGATTTGCCGTATCGTTTGCTCGCGGACGCCGACCATGCGATTGCCGAGAGTTATGGCGTATGGGCGGAAAAATCCATGTACGGCAAGAAATACATGGGCATCGAGCGCACGACGTTTGTTATCGGCAAAGACGGCAAACTCACGCACATTTTCTCCAAAGTCAAGCCCGACAATCACGCCGACGAAGTCCTTGCGGCGATCAAGGCGGCATAATCATTGATGGAAATCCCTGCAATTTTTGACCGCCCGCTCGATGTTTTGACCTTTGGAGAAACCATGCTCCGGCTGAGTGCGCCGAATCACGGACGCCTTGAGGAAGCGGTCAGCCTCGATGTGCGTGTCGGCGGTTCCGAGTCCAATACGGCAGTGGCGTTGGCGCGTTTGGGACTAAAAACAGCGTGGTTCAGCCGCTTGCCCGATAACCCGTTGGGACGGCGTATCGAGAACGAGATTCGGCGTTGGGGAGTTGACACCAGCCGCATGATTTGGGACGAGACGCCGGACAGCCGCGCCGGACTCTACTTTCTGGATTTCGGTGCGGCTCCGCGTGGCATTGACGTTTACTATGACCGCAAAGACGCCGCTGTCACCCGGATCGCCCTCAATGAGATTGGACTCGATACGATTGCTCAAGCCCGCCTGCTCCATTTGAGCGGAATCACGTCTGCCCTCTCGCCCCAATGCGCCGAAGCGGTTCGGGCAATGATGCACGCCGCCAAAGTCACGCAAACCGCTGTTTCGTTCGATGTCAACTATCGCGCTAAACTTTGGACGCCGCAGGAAGCCAAAGCCGAACTGGAAACGCTCTTGCTGTTGGTGGACGTTCTGCTGTGTCCCCTGTCGGACGCCGAAACCCTTTTCGGCATTACAGGCGATGGCGTGACGGTTGCCAAGGAGATGCGGGCGAGGTATGGCATGGCGGCGGCGATCATTACGTGCGGGGGCGATGGCGCGATGGCGTGCGATGATCGGGGTGATCACGCCGCCAAACCGTTCGCGCTCACTCAGATTGTGGACAGAGTTGGGGCGGGGGATGCGTTCAATGCGGGCGTCTTAATGGGCTGG
>CAZPZP010000818.1:0-2135 GCA_964591025.1 uncultured Chthonomonadaceae bacterium | reverse complement strand
CTTTCAGAGAGTCGCCGGGTGGTGCGAGGCGATAGCAATTCTTTCCGAAACTCCCCTCGGAGCAGAGAGGCTGAACGGAGCAAACGATTGTTCTCAGTAGGCGATCCGGGTGCGCCCGATACCGCGCAAATCAAGTCATCGGCAGAATACGTTCGCGTGTTCGTCGTTCACGTTGCGTCAACGTGTGCCGGTTACAAGGGTGGTACCGCGTGAGCAAAGTCTCTCGTCCCTTGAGGATGAGGGGCTTTTTTGTGTTTTTAGGGGACAAATCGAGGAGGATACCATGAGATTTTCAGGAGCGCAGATCATGCTGGAGTGTCTGCGACAAGAAGGGGTTTCCCATATATTCGGCTACCCCGGCGGAGCCGTTCTGCCCATTTATGACGCCATTTTCGACTGCAAAGACATCAAGCACATTCTCGTTCGCCACGAACAAGGCGCGGCGCACATGGCGGACGGGTTCGCCCGCTCGACAGGCAAAGTCGGCGTCTGTCTCGCCACCAGCGGACCCGGCGCGACAAACTTAGTCACCGGACTGGCAACCGCCCACATGGACTCGATTCCGATAGTCGCCATCACCGGACAGGTGCGAACCTCCGTACTCGGCAAAGATGCCTTTCAGGAAGCGGACATCACTGGAATCACTATGCCGATCACCAAACATAGCTATTTGGTGAAGCGCGTCGAAGATTTGGCGCAAGCCCTCGCCGAAGCGTTTTATATTGCGGCGTCCGGCAGACCGGGTCCCGTGCTTGTTGATATTCCGCTCGACATCAGCAAGGGGACAATAGAGTTCGATCCTGCCAAAGACTATCCGCGTCATATCTCAATTCCGTCATATAAGCCCGCCGGTCCGCACAGCCGCATTCCCGAATTGCAGCTTCGCAAGGCGGCACAGTTGATCGCGGAGTCCCAACGTCCGGTTCTTTATGTCGGTGGCGGCGCGATCATGTCCGATGCTCAAGCCGAAGTTACCGCACTCGCCGAAAAAGCCAATCTGCTCACGACCACAACGCTCTTGGGCAAAGGCGCGATAGATGAAACGCATCCACTTTCGATGGGAATGCTCGGAATGCACGGCACGGCTTATGCCAATCATGCCGTCAATCAGTCCGACCTTCTCATCGCAATCGGCGCACGTTTCGATGACCGCGTTACGGGCAATGTGGACAAATTCGCGACAGGCGCAAAGATCATCCATATTGACATCGACCCGGCAGAAATCGGCAAGGTCATGGTTCCTGATGTGCCGATTGTTGGCGACGTGAAGGCGATTCTGACCGAACTCAATAAACTCATCGAGCCGCGCCCGTGGACGGAGTGGAACGATACCATCATCGGATGGAAAAAAAGCTTCCCGCTGATGTACCCGAATGACGGCAAACTCTACGCAGAATATGCCATCGAACAACTCAGCGAAGCATTTGACCACGACTGCATTATGACTACCGATGTCGGACAGCATCAAATGTGGGCTGCCCAATACTTCAAATGTCGCCGCCCGCACCAATGGATTACGTCCGGCGGATTGGGTACAATGGGATTCGGGTTGCCGTCCGCGATTGGAGCGCAGTTCGCTAATCCCGACAAGCGTGTCGTGTGTGTGTCAGGTGACGGCTCGTTCCAAATGATGGCTCAAGAATTGATGACTGCCACCGTCTATGGATTGCCTATTGTCACAATGATCGTAAACAACAAATCGCTTGGCATGGTGCGTCAGTGGCAGGAAATGTTCTATTCGGAACGCTACAGTGCCGTTGATCTGCAAGCCTCGCCCGATTTTGTCAAACTCGTGGAGGCATACGGCGGCGTCGGGTTCCGTGCGGAAACGCCCGAAGAACTCCGCGACGTGCTGCTGAAAGCCAAAGCGATCACCGACAAACCTATCGTCATTGATTGTTTGATACCGACATATGAAAACGTCTATCCAATGATTCCGTCCGGTCAGTCTGTCGAGGAGATGATGATTCGCACCGACCTCGAACAACTGAAAGCCGACGTTCATGCCGATGGAGCCGACTGGTCATTCTCCGACCAAGAGGTTATTCTCGCGCACTATGTCGAAGTCGCCGGTGCGGTGGAAATGGAATTGACAGAAGCCTAATAGAGAAATCGCTTAAACTCCGTACATTCGC
>CAZPZP010000817.1:0-2142 GCA_964591025.1 uncultured Chthonomonadaceae bacterium | reverse complement strand
AATAGGCACAACGATACTGAAAATCTCGGCGTAGAAGCGAACGGTAAGCGGTGTGGTTTTGATAGCGGCGTACAGCAATGCTGCGGTGAAATATCATGAGAAAGCTCACAGATCAGGCAGTGCCTCAATTTCGGCTCGAAGTTGAATCAACTCCGCTTCAATTTTATCCAATTGTCTCATCCGAATATCATCTTTGAGAGTCAAGCGATCAATCTCGTTAATGACATCCCTCACCTCTTGCAAACGACAGGCTTCTTCTGCCGAAAGTGTACGATCTATTTTTTTCGATAAGGTCTGCATATTCCGCTTCGATTGCAGAGGGATAGCGGCGATAAGAGGGAACCGAATTGTCTGCGATTGTCACTTCTGCACGCTGACCTTCGGACAGTTCCAGGCTAATGATTTCAATGCGGTTTCCGGGTGAAACGGTTGTGCTGATTTTGATGGCTGTCTGCATGGCTTGCCTCCTCTTGTCTATTCTACCCCGAAGCCGCAAAATAGGAAAAGGCAGACGGAATATACTCCGTCTGCCCGCTATTTATTGTTATTGAGTTGTCACGCTATTCAGTTGGGTTCACGCTATTCAGTTTTTCACTCGATTACGTTTGCGTTACATCCTGCGCCGTTATGAAATTTTACGCTATTCGGTTTTGACTCTATTCAGTTAGTTAGAGCCGCTGGATTGTCGGCGTATTAGTCCGGTTTCTTCAGCGGATTGTCGGGCGGTTTTCGCGGGGAGCCAAGTGCATCATCGAACCGCCTCCCCGTGTCTCTTCTCTATACGTTGTTGCTGTATAGGAAAAGTTTCGGCTTACGTGTGAATTCTTCCACACTTTGCCGGGTTCTTCACACAACCATTTTACCAGTCTTGGATATACAGACGCCGCGCACTCATTTCGTGTTCCCTTTGTGTGCAGGTACAATGAAAACAAGGAATTCGCAACTCCTCAAATTTGTCTCAGAAATACGAGGGCAGAATGAGCAAGCCGCTGTTTTATTACTCCGACAGACTGATGGGCTACGATTTGGGCGAGAACCATCCGCTCAAGCCGCGCCGCCTGATGCTGACCGTCGAACTTCTCCAAAGTTATGGACTGTTCGAGACCCATCTCGAACGCGCTGTGCCGGAACTCGCCGATCCCGACGAAGTGGCGCAAACCCACAGCCGTGATTATTTGGAAGCCCTTTTCCGATTGAACGACGGTGAAGCGTTTCCGGGCGTGCGAAAGTTCGGGTTCGGGACAGGCGACAATCCGATTTTTCGCGGCATCTATGAGTCGTCTCTGCTCTATACGGGCGCGTCCATTCAAGCAGCACAGGCGATCATCGAAGGCGCGGGCGGTGGTCAGGTTGCGTTCAATATCGCGGGTGGTCTGCATCACGCCCATTACGCCAAAGCGGCGGGGTTTTGTGTGCTGAATGACTGCGCGTGCGCGGCGCGGCGACTGCGAACAAAATTTGCGCGGGTCGCCTATATTGATATTGATGTGCATCATGGCGACGGCGTGCAGGAGTTGTTTTACGATGATCCGAGCGTGCTGACGATTTCACTCCATGAAAGCGGGCAAACGCTTTTTCCGGGAACGGGCTTTGTGGAAGAGACCGGCACGGGCGAAGGCAAAGGCTACAGTGTCAATGTCCCACACGCGCCGTATGCCACCGATGCGGTTTGGATTCGGGCATGGCGGGAAGCGGCATTACCGATCCTCAAAGCGTTCGATCCCGAAGCGATTGTCCTGCAAATGGGCAGTGATCCGCACGTTCTCGATCCGCTCGCCCATATGTGCCTGACCGCTCAGGGCTGGCTGACCGCCATTCAAGATGTCAAAGCATTAGGGAAACCGATTGTCGCTGTCGGAGGCGGAGGCTACAATCTCACAACGGTTCCGCGAATGTGGACGCTCGCCGTCGCCGAACTTGCGGGCGCAAATCTGCCCGATGATGTTCCCGAATCCTACATTTCTTACGCCGAAATCCCGACGCTGACCGATCACGTCGAAATCGAACTCGATGCGTCCACCCTCGCACAAGCCGAACGCTTCGCCGACAAAACTATCACCTCTGTCAAAAAGCTGCTGTTCCCGTATCATGGGTTGCTGGGTCGTTAGGTGATTGGGTCGTTGGGTACAAAAACGTACCCGA
>CAZPZP010000816.1:0-2142 GCA_964591025.1 uncultured Chthonomonadaceae bacterium | reverse complement strand
GCGGAGACGGCGCAACCGTTGTCACGCTCAAATCATAAGGCAATTCTGTGATAATTGAGACGTTGACATAAATGCAAATGCCATTTTATGGCATTTGCGTCTTGAATAGAGTCGAATCTCTTCCCCTGTTAGGCATAGCACCCCATAAGGAGCCTTAGTGTTTCCTCATTGACAGGCAGAAAGAGGTTGTCCGCCTTCTGATAACCGAGCGGTTCCAGAGAACTGCGCTGATAGAGGCTTCCAGAGGCAGGTCACAGGAGACAACTGACAAAATTAGGCAGCTTTATTTATGTCAACGTCTCAATTGAGTATCTAAACTGCTCAAAGGGTGAGAATTATGCAAGTACCTCGGAAGAGTCTTTTCTTCTTGACACGCAAAATTTAATGAATTCTTCACCTGCTCTTAACACGGGCTTAACGTGCAACCTCTATACTAATACTCGTGCGCTCACTCTCCGAGCGACGATCACCCTTTTCTTGCCTTTGAGCAGCGTCCAACAAAGCGTTGCTCTTGCCGGACACACCAACACTGTGTCCGGCTTTTTTTTGCCTCTAAATTCCCAGCATAACCTGAGCGAAATGCTTGCCAATCTCATTGCCGTTCGATGCGGTTCTGCTAAACTCAGATTTAAGGCTCGATTTTGTCGAAACGTCAACATCGATCTGCATTGACTGTAAAGATTCCTGTTTATGGTGAAGCATGACCTAAATTAGAAAGCCATTGTGCCGATTGTATAAGATTTAAGCAATTTTCGACTGTCATAGATTTCAGGCAAAGTTGATAGAGTGTTAAGTGCTCACCCCTCGCACCGGGTACTGAAAGTACCCGGCAAGAAAGTACAAGCGTCTTTCAGACGCACAATTCCTCCAAATCGAAAAGTCTTCGCGTCTGAAAGACGCTTGTTTTTTCCAGACAGGGGTTTTCAACCCCCGCTGCGAGAGGTGAGTTAAGTGTTTGATATAAGCTCAAGGCAGAGCAAAATGAGGATTTTCGATGATACCAAAGATGTTGCCGAAGGGATCAAGAACGGTGGCAACTAAAATTCCTTCGCCAACATTGGCAATGGAGCCATGTGATTTCGCGCCCAAATTGAGGAGATTCTGATAAGCAGTCTGTGCGTCGTCTACACCCCAATAGGTGAGGACGCCGCCTTCAGGTTGAGGAGAGGAAGCCAGCATCAAGCCCAATTCATAACCGCCGATGTTGAAGCCGACATAGCCCGGATTGTCGAAATAGGGTTCGATGCCTAAAACGGAGACGTACCACGATTTCGCCGCATCCATATCGCTGACTTTGTAAATGCAGGTTCGTAGACCTTGCAGCATGATTTTGCCTCCATCAGATTTACCAAGAACACATTTTAGTTCAGGGTTGCACCGAGCAGTTCGCGGAAATGAACACGGCAGAAAGCCGCTTGCGGTTTATCGGGAATCACGACTTGGAAAGCAGAATTGCCGCGCGCCGGAACCGTTTCAGCAGCGACGAGAGCAGATTCCAAGCCGAGTGTGTTGTTCTCTTTGTCCAGCAGTTCGACAACCGCTTCGACTTGCTTGAGCGGCAGGGTTTTGCGGTTCTCAAAACTGCCGATGACGGTCACAAAACCAGCGGCGCGATCCACTTGAGGCGAAGACAAAACAAAAGTCGTCCCAATCGCAGGTTCGATTTGCAGCGTGGAAATAGGGCGGAATGTTTTCTGGACAGCGGATGACGCAATGCCCGCTGTGATGCCGACCATCCCGCAGACAATTGCCGCGCCCAAAAACCGGAGACGGCGCAACGAACGTGATACCCGACGGCGTGGTTCCAGACGGGGTTTCTGCTCTTGAATCGGTTCGATTGGGGCGCAGTCCGCCCATCGCATCGGTAATCCCATCACTCACCTCACTTCTTCTCAATCCATAACTAATCAAAA
Source organism: uncultured Chthonomonadaceae bacterium (assembly GCA_964591025.1). Lineage (GTDB taxonomy): Bacteria > Armatimonadota > Chthonomonadetes > Chthonomonadales > Chthonomonadaceae > CAZPZP01. The sequence continues at coordinate 229 of CAZPZP010000816.1, read as the reverse complement.
CTGTGTAGGTATTCGTCTATCTGTTCTTCTCTTAGTATAGCAAACCCACAGGAATATGTCAACCTAATTTTGATGCCTGTGTAGAATTTCATACAGACGCATGACTCAATTTGTGATTCAGGAGTCATACGACGTCACAGCAAGCAATGTTCCGATAAGTCAGACAATGAACCCTCACAAAAGATACTACGCGATTCGACCACAAAAGCGGAAGAGAAAAATTGCCGCG
>CAZPZP010000815.1:0-2143 GCA_964591025.1 uncultured Chthonomonadaceae bacterium | reverse complement strand
GCCAAGCCGCGAGCGCGTCGCCGGGGACGGGGATTGAGAAACAACGCAAACTCTCGTTTTCTACGCAGTCGCAAGACTCTTCTCCAAAATACTGACGATGAGATGAAGTGTATTGTAGCAGGTTTCGAATCGCGTGGCAAGTGTTTTGCCGCAGTTCACGAAGTTTATACGGAATTTATGGGCGAGCATCCGATGCACGCAGGGGCTGCTCGCTTGGCGCAGTTTGCGAATCGGCGGCAGGGCGGAGAAGTTCATCGGGCTGCGCGTTCGGCGCAATAGAGTGCCGCAGGAGATGCTCGCCTTCACGATTTCGTCCGCGCCGCTCTTGCAAGACTACAAAAACGCGCTGACCTTTGGCATACACTTCGCTGAATGCGGGTGCAGTCGCCTTGTGCAGAAGGCATTTGAGATAGAATTCGACGGCGGCACAATTGCGCCCTGTTCCGAATTTTTCCAGATAATCCAAAATCGCGCTGCCCAACGCTAAATCTGGCAAATCTTCTAAAATTTTGCCGATCAATTCCTCACTGTTGAGCGGCATCAAATCGCGATTTTCTGCCGTGATTTGCGGCAGAATGTCGGTGAGAGCATATCGGCACTGCTTGCTGACTCCCAACGACTTATCGCACGCCCCTTCGAGCAATTCCGGCAACGCTTCGAGAGCGTTTTGGCGATACAGCGCGAGGACTGCCATGATGCGGGCTTCGTTATTATTGTCTATTGAAGCGGTAATGGCGAGAGGAAGAATCAAAAATAATAAAAGACCCGTGAGTATGCACGTAACAGGAAGTGCATTCATACATCCCCAAATGAGATGCTCCTCAAAAGAGTGTGTGCGGCTTGGTACATAGACAAACGCCGGTGAGAGAAATGTAAGCAAGGCAGCAAGAAGAAAATAACAAGGTACGAAAGTACGAAAAACGGCTGTGCCAAATCGCTCGCTTATCATCTTGGGCTTTGTCTGCAAGCGATTCTGGACAATATCACGCAGATGCTCAGTGAGAACGCACTGAGCGTCTGCAAAATTCGAGGAAATTCCTAATGCCCAAGCCGCCACTGCGCGAAGCCGCCAGTCCTTGTCACGCTTTTTCTGTAAATCGAAAAGCAGGGAATAGTAAGCGTCATTATCAAGATGCAAGGGAAACTGGTTCTCTAAATCGTATGTATGGAGGCAGGACTTTGGGAGACGTTTAAGAAGTTTGCGAATACGAGCGCATTCTTCAGCGTCTGGCGGAAAAGCAGAAGATGTGGTATGTTCAGGAGAATCGGATGACATAGGTTTCCTTATCACGTCATAATGTCAAGGCGCGGCAAGAACATCATCGAGAACAATAAGCGGCAAATTGGGTACACGCCGAAATCCATTATCGTTGGTGACAAACAAAGTGCAACCGTGCCAAATCGCAGTTGCGGCATGAAGCGCATCAGGCGTTTTCAAGCCGGAAATGAGGGCGCGGAGACGTGCCGCTTCTCGCAAAATATCTTGTGTGATCGGCAAAAGAGTTGTATTTTTCTGCCGCCAAATGCCCTCTCGCTGATTTAGCATCAATGCGTCGTTCAATCTTAATGGAAGGACAAGTGTCTCGACAATTGTCAGTTCACTGCTGACGACTTGGAAAGTTCCCTTAGTCATTTCTTGCCAGAGCGGGATCAGGACCGGAGCGTAAGTAGGATTTACGTCCGCCGTGTAGATAGCGATCTGTGCGTCTGCATAGACGAGACCAGAAGTGGGAAGTGTCAATCGTCCCATGAGTTACGATCCTCCTGAAACTCACGCTCGACTTCCGCCCATTCTTCGGGCGTCCGCTCTATAGGGGTCAGCGAGCGAATAAATTCCATCATATTTGCAAATTGCTGTGGTTGATCTTCTGTTGCTTCCGCCTTTCCCGTATGCAGAATGACTTCGATCTCATCGCCTTCGGTGAGTTCCGGTGAAGTCACTTCCACGCGCTTACCGGCAAGCACTCTGGTTCTGATGCGAATCTCGGTTGGTGTCATCGTCATTTCTCCTCTTGTGAGAATACCCTATCCATCATACGCTTCGCTTCTTACAATTCGCTTCCTAATTTCCTAATAGACCTCTTGCACCAGTCGGGTACAAGAACGTACCCGACTCAAAAACAGCCGTCCTACGGACGAAATT
>CAZPZP010000814.1:0-2148 GCA_964591025.1 uncultured Chthonomonadaceae bacterium | reverse complement strand
ACCTGCCACGTCCCATAAATATAGTTGACGCCCCACCGCCCGAACCAAGACCCGTCGCTTTCCTGCTCACGGTACAGATAGTCCAACGCCTTCGCCACCCGCGCATCGCTTTTGCCGAGACTGTAGTAACTGCACATCTCCAACGCCCGCGCCGTGATGTCTACTGATGAGGGATCGAGCATGGCGTTGTGGTCGGCATACGGCACATACTGGAACAGAATCTTGTCGTTGTCCTTGTCGAAACTGCCCCAGCCGCCATCACGGTTCTGCATCGCAAACACCCAATCCAGCCCCTTTTTCATGGAGATTCGGGCGTGTTCGGGAGCCTCCGTCCAATGCTCACCGTTCGGGCAGTAGGCTTTGTACAAGCCCATCAAAACCATAATCGTGTCATCTACGTCGGGATAGTATTCGTTTTCCATCTCGAAATACCAGCCGCCGGGTTCCACATTCGGAGCCTTGACCGCCCAATCGCCTTTTTTCGTTGTCTGCTTGGAGAGGAGCCATTCGGCGGCGCGATTGACTGCCTCACCGTCTGCCGGATAGCCGCTATCTACCAATGCGTTGATCACAATGGCGGTATCCCAAATCGGCGACACACACGGCTGAAGGCGAATGGACGCGCCCTCTTCAATCTCGAATGCGGCGAGTTCTTTGAGTTCACTTTTGATCGCGGGATGCTCATCGGGTAAGCCCATGCACTTGTACGCCATGATCGCATGAGTCATCGCAGGGAAAATCGCGCCCAGTCCGCCAGAGTTTTCTTCGCGTTCGAGAAGCCATTGCAGCGAGTGCATCAACGCCCTTTTGCGGAATGGTTTGACCGGACTCAGGTTGTACAATTTGAGAAGCTTGTCAATCACCAAAAAGACGTTGCGCCATGTCAGCGGTTTGCGATCCCACGGCAAGCCCATTTTTTTGATGTCGCGCCCGCCGACAAATAGTTCGTCCAATTTCGCGCCGTCTGGAACCGAGCGATACGGGCGCGTCGCGTTGATCATCGCCAGCGGAACCAAAATCGCCCGCGACCACGAGGACATATTGTAGATGTTGAAATAGAACCATTTCGGCATAAGGACGGCTTCCGGCGGAATAGTCGGAACCCCACTCCACTCATATTGTCCGAACATGGAAAGGTACAGTTTCGTGAAGGTGTTGCAGCCTGTGACGCCGCCCTGCGCGAGAATGGCTTTGCGGGCGCGGCGCATAAACGGCTCGTTGCCGGTGTAGCCAGCGAGTTTGCACGCAAAATAGGCTTTCACGGACGCGCTGACATCGGGAGGTCCACCGGGATAGATAGGCCAATAGCCGTCGGGATGCTGCCAGCGGCGGATGTAGTTGGTGAGTTTGCGGAATTTCTCTTCGTCGCGGCGTCCGAGAAATTGGAGGAGCAGGATATACTCGCTCTCTAAAATGCTGTCGCCTTCCAATTCCGCGACCCAATAGCCGTCGTCTTCTTGGCGGTCAAGCAGCCAGTGCTGGGCTGTCCGAATGGCGTGGCGCACTGCCGCCAGTGAAACCGATTGGGTCGTCTGAGTATGGGAGCGCAGAAGGGCAGGAGTGGCAATAGCCGCCTGATGCAGGACGCTTGCCTCCTCTTGTTCGAGTCGTGTATTCAACAAATCACCGTCCACCGAGGGATGTGAGTAAGGCATTGCTCACAGTTGCAACCCGTTCCCAATTGCGTGAAATTTCACAAGGGAAATCGGAGCGTTTCCGGGCAATGCCGCCCATCCGCGCTGGTCTACCAAGCGCGGGGATAATAGAAAGAGACGTACAAGCCATTCACTCGTGACGCAGAAATCTCTGTTTCGTCCCAAAAATTCGGGGCAACGCGCTGTTGTCAAATCGGTGGGTTTCATAGGAGATACGGGGCGTCGAGGTAAAACGCTTCACAGTTCTCTTCGATTACGGGGCTATTATACCGGCTATTTTGACTTTGCAAGCCATGTTTGTCAATCGTTTGAGAAAAGAAACCGGCGATATTTCGTAACTGTTCAGGGTTATTGGAATTTTCGCTCAAAAACGCCTTGCGGCTCTCTGCTCCCCTCTCGAAGGAGAAGGGCAGAGGGCAGTTTTGGCAGTTGACTACTACAACCCGCAACAGTTACTCTCTCACCTCTCGCAGCGGGTACTGAAAGTACCCGG
>CAZPZP010000813.1:0-2149 GCA_964591025.1 uncultured Chthonomonadaceae bacterium | reverse complement strand
GGGAGTCTCAGATTGGGGCATTGACTCCCCTCTCCTAAGGAGCTTGCGACTGGTCAGGAGAGGGGTCGGGGGTGAGGTAAACACAAACCTTCACGCAGACCAGCGTTGCGGAATAAGATTTTGGGGATCAAAGAGCTCGGTGTATGCGTCGCCGGTGAGAAGTTCGGGGAAAACCGCGTAACAAAAATGACCTGCCCATCGCGCCGATTCATAGCGAATCGCCTGAATGCCGCAGTCGAACACCGCCCGCCCAAGCCGCTGTGTGGGCGTCTCTTCCTTCTCCTGTTGTATGCGCCAACCGGCTCTGAGTTCGGTACGATTGGTCTCCAGCTGCTTCTGCACATCAGCGTCTGTAATATCAATCACGCGAAGGAGGCTGACGGTGGCACTGAGCAGAACAATCGGCGGAAAGGCATCGAACTTCGGCGGACGCTTGCGGCGATTGAGGAGATATTGCGGCAGAACTTCGTAGAGACAGGTTTCGGCTTCGGCGGCAAAATAGAGGCTCCGCATTTCCGACGCGCCACGCGGCGTAAATCGTGCGCCGATGATCGCGGCTCCATCGGCATATAAGGGCTGCGGAGAGGGATTGCCCCAAAGATAGCGAAGCGCGACGGCACGGTATAGAGTGATTTCGTGTGTGCCGGAAGAGGAGAGGGTTTCAGAAGTTTCGAGCGAATCAAGAACGCGGCGCAGAGAATCATAATTCCGCATCAGGCAAACTGCCCTCGTGCCGTGCCATCGAGCATTTCAATCAAAATATACGCCATTCCCTGCTTGATCAACTGGCGTGGTGTCTTGTTGTCCAACTGCGGATCGCGCAAGAGCAAATAATCTTCGATGGCTTGCGGTCTGTTGCCGAACGATGCAATCAAGGTTTCCGCCAAGCGAATCAACGGCGACAATGACGGCTGAATCGCCTCTTTATCGGGCGTCTCCAACAAAATCCGCTCACGAACACCCAGCAGACTCGCCATCTCTCGCGAGGTCAAACCCAAAAACTTCGCGGCACGCAGCGCATCATAGCGTTTACTCTTGGGATGGAGCAAAAAAACAGCCGGATTCTGCGTGCGTTGTCGGGTCGTTTTGTGCGGCACGGGATTGTGCGTTTGCATAGGGCTTATATTCGGTTCCCTTCGCGCATTCCGTTCTTCCGTCATCACCGCTTGTTTTTCTTGTGTCATCGTCTACCTCGCAGGTTCTGAGGATATTCCATTATACGACTACAACGCGAAAAAAGTCAATCGCTCCTTTGGGCAATTCGGGTACGTTCTTGTACCCGAATTGCCCAATGACCTACGGAACCAGATTGATCGTCGTCGCTGTCACGGGAGTATCCAGACTGGTGAGGGAGACGCTTGTCGTCCCTGACGCCGTGCCGGACTCCGCGAGCAGAGTATAGTCGCCCGTGACAAGCCAGAAGAAATAGCTGCCGCCGGGTCCGGTGGTTGTGCTGAAAACCAAGCCCGTCGAATTTGTCGCCCTGACCGGGATACCTGCCGCCCCGGTTCCGCTGAGAGTGACCACGCCGCGAATGGTAAATGGTGGATTTGGTGTTGAGCCAACCGGACGCTCGATAACAACCGGATTATTGAGAGGGTTGGCTCCCGCCGTCAGGGGGAATTCGAGCGTCAAATCCGTGACGGGTTTGTCCTCGAATCCGCCCGCTTTCACCACGCCATAGGTTCCGGTGATCGATCCCAATCCAACGGGCAAACCGCCGATACTAAATGCGCCGTTGACATCCGTTGTCGCTTGACGTCCCGCAATCGTGACGACTGCCCCCGCGACAGGCTGCTGCGAGTTGTCCACAGTGGTGACAACGCGCCCCGAAACGGTGGCGTCGTAACTGGTATCTGAGAGAAATATATCGCCCAAGTTGTTCGCCGTCGTAGTGGAAAGCGTGATTGGCAGGGTCAAGCTCTGCACGCCTGTTGCTGTAATGACCGCCGACGTAGAGTTCGCCGGAACATTCGGCACAGTGAAGGTGCCGTCCGTAACGCTCGATTGTGCTAACACGCTGCCAATGGTGATAGTCGCGGCAGGATCGGGGCGCGTGTTGGTTTCAGCGCGGATAAGCCTGCCCGTCACCGTGACGAGAGTTCCGCCCGGTGCCGGTCCGCCGCCGCCGCCGCCGCCGCCGCAGCCG
>CAZPZP010000812.1:0-2161 GCA_964591025.1 uncultured Chthonomonadaceae bacterium | reverse complement strand
ACTTTCAGTACCCGGAATGCGCTAAGAAGGCAGGACTATTCGGGACGAATTTCTGTAACTTTGCTTCTCATTTTGGCTCATAATGAGGAAAAATGTCTTCTCGGAAATATCCCTGCCAATGCTCATCTTCAACCAAAACTTGCCCAAATCTCTAATACGCGGCGTGTCTTTCGCATTGTTTCCTGTCCTGCTGTTGTGTGCGGGATGGGCGAACGGCGCGGAGGACACGCCCGCCGCGCTTGTCACAGCAGATTATGAAAAAGAAGTTCGTCCGTTGCTCCAGAAATTTTGTGTTGGGTGTCATGGCGTAAAAGACGGCGCGGGCGGAATCACTCTCGATTTGGCAAGCGGCATTGCCGGTATTCAGAAAGATCAGCAGACGTGGCGCAAGGTTCTGCGGCAAACCCGCGAACGCTCCATGCCCCCGCAAGGCACGCCGCATCCCAACCAGAATCAACGCGACAAACTCACCTTTTGGCTCCAGCACACACTCGATACCGCCGACGAACGCCTGATCCCCAAGAACGCCGGACGAGTTGTCTTGCACCGCCTGAATCGGCGCGAGTACAATAATACCGTACGCGATCTCTTCGGGATTACGCTCAAGCCCGCTGACAATTTTCCGGCTGACAGCGGCGGAGGCGGAGGCTTCGACAACAACGCCGATACGCTGTTCATTCCGCCGATTTTGATGGAACGCTATCTCATTGCGGCGGGCGAAGTTCTCGAAGCCGCCAAGCCAGAGCGTGTTTTCCTCGTCAAGCCAAGCCAGAAAATTCCGCACACCGAAGCGGCACAGCGACTGATCACACTTCATGCTGTAAAAGCGTTTCGGCGTCCGGTTGAGAAAGCCGAAGTCGCCAATCTGATGCGCCTCTATACCGCGTCTCGAAAGCGCGGCGCAGTTTATGAGCAAGCCGTTAAATTTGCACTCAAAGCGGTTCTGGTGTCTCCGCAGTTTCTGTTTCGAGTCCAGAAAGAGAAGCCCGGTACGACGGTTTCGCCTCTCAACGACTATGAGATTGCCAGCCGCCTTTCCTATTTTCTCTGGGCGTCTATGCCCGATGACACGCTGTTCGTCCTTGCCGCAAAAAACAAATTGCGCGATCCCGCCGTCTTGGAGAAGCAAGTCAAACGGATGATGCACAGTCCCAAAAGTCGCGAATTTTCTGAAAGTTTCGCGGGGCAGTGGCTTCGGGCGCGAGACCTCTATACATCGGCATTGCCCGACGGCGAGCGTTTCCCGCAATTTACGCCAAGTCTGCGCGACGCCATGTATCAGGAGACGATAGGAGTCTTCTCCGAAATTTTTCAGAGTGATGCGAGCGTACTGTCTCTCCTTGACGCCGATTTCACCTATCTCAATGAGGAACTCTCTAAGCATTACGGCATGGACGGCGGCGTAACGGGCAAAGAGATGCGGCGCGTCAAACTGACAGACAGAAGGCGCGGCGGCGTGCTGACGATGGGCAGCATCCTCACTCTTACGTCCTATCCACAGCGTACCAGTCCCGTTTTGCGTGGAAAGTGGATACTGTCCGAAATTTTAGGGTCGCCTCCCCCACCCCCGCCGCCCGTCGTGGCGACTCTTTCCACCAATGACAAAGTCGAGAACGGTTTGACCTTCCGGCAACGGTTGGAGAAGCACCGTAAAGACCCCGGCTGTGCTGGCTGCCATGCTCGAATGGACCCGCTCGGCTTCGGGTTGGAAAATTTCGACGCAACCGGGCGATGGCGCGACAAAATCGCGGATCAACCGATAGACGCCAACGGCACATTGACCACCGGTGAGCGATTCACGGGACCCGCCGAACTCAAAACGTTGCTCTTACAGCGCAAGTCGGAATTCGTCCATAATCTCAGTGAGCGGATGTTGTCTTATGCGTTGGGGCGCGGGCTTGAAGCGTATGACTTGCCGGCGGTTCGCAAAATCACCGACAACGTCCTGAAATCCGACTGCCGCAGCCATGTCCTGATCGCCGAAATCGTCAGAAGTTATCCGTTTCTCTATCGCCAGAATTGACGCAAAGACGTTCCCAAAAGGGTGCGAATCAAATTTAGGGCAGTAGAGGTTGTGCGGGTACTGAAAGTATCCGGCAACAAAGTACAAGCGTCTTTACCTCAACCCCTCTCCTGAGAGGAGAGGGGAGTCGATGCGGCA
>CAZPZP010000811.1:0-2165 GCA_964591025.1 uncultured Chthonomonadaceae bacterium | reverse complement strand
GGTGTTTCCGCACGGTTTCGGGTGGGAAGCGTTCTATCGGCTACGTTCTTCTGTCTCCACGATGCGAAAGCAAAGGCAATCTTTCCTCGCAGCACTCCAACACGTCTGCGAGGAAAATCCCCTCTAACCCAATGTCATGCCTGAGAGTTACTTCTGAACTATAGAAGGCTGTCTAAGCGGGTTGCCAGTTCGCGCTTCGGGTAGCGTCCCAGGAGTTGATCCACCAGTTTGCCGTCCTTGAAGAACAACAACGCCGGAATGGACGAAATCCCATATTTGTTCGCCAAATCCTGCTCGGCGTCCACGTCTACTTTGCCGACTTTCGCCTTGCCCGCATACTCCACTGCCAGCGCGTCGATGTCCGGCGCAATCATGCGGCACGGACCACACCATTCCGCCCAAAAGTCTACCAAAACCGGAACATCCGAATTCAGGACATCCTGCTCGAACGTCTCTCCGCTGAAATGTGCTGCGTTTCCCATAATGGCTATCTCCTTCGTATGCGGCAATCTCGTGCCGCTTCTGAAAGCGCGAGGTTTGTTCCCTGCGCCTCGATTATTTACAATATCAGTTACGGACACTCCCATTCGTAAGTTCCACAGTTACAAATGAACCCCGTAATTCTTCTCTATTGTACACTCTCTGGCAAAGATACGCACCAATTCCGGGAAAATTCCTCCCCGCAAAACAACAGCAGCCACGCTCCGAAGAACGCAGCTGCCAGTTAACAATGCGAATGAAGAAATTGCAAGTGCCGATGACTTACTGGGCATTCTCCGAGATAACATTGGAAGCCTGAGGTCCTTTGTCACCCTGCACAATCTCGAATGTCACTTCCTGACCTTCGGCGAGCGTCTTGAAACCTTCCTTCGTAATCGCCGAGTAGTGGACAAAAATGTCTTTACCCTCGGACATCTCGATAAACCCGTAACCTTTTGCGTCATTGAACCACTTGACTTTGCCTTGTGGCATAGCAGCTGTCCCTCCTTACAATGGATAACCTGCTGTGGGGAGAGCCACAGCCGCGCAAGTATAACAAATGGAGAAATGGTTGTCAACAGTTGAACAAAAAAAAGTCCACTTTTTTTCGGTAATAGGTGTTAATCCCAAATCGGACGCCAATTGCGCGGGTATTTTGTCACCTCGTTCAGTCGCATAACCTCTTCTGCTGACAGCCGATAACCCACGACGCCCAACAGATCGCGCAGCTGCTCCGGCGCGTTCGCTCCAACAATCGGCGCGGTAATCACGGGGTTCGAGAGCATCCATGCCAATGCGGTCTGCGCCTCTGATTTGCCGTGCGATTTGCCTATCGCCTCCAATGTTTCGATGACTTTCCAGCCCGCGTCGTTGCCGTATTTGTCCAAGTTGCCCTTCGCCCGCACACTGCTGACTTCAGTATTGCGCCGATACTTGCCCGTCAAAAATCCCGCAGCCAGCGGGGAGTAAGGAATGACGCCGATCTGATGATGCTTGCAGACTGGCATCGCCTCGATCTCGAACCCTGCCCGCTCCATCAGCGAGTATTCCGGCTGATAGCAATCAAAGCGAGCGGTATTGTGTTTGTCCGATTTCCAGAGTGCTTCCATCAGCCGCCATGCCGGATAGTTCGACGCCCCAATATAGCGCACTTTGCCCGCCCGCACCAAGTCGTCCATCGCCGCAAGCGTTTCGTCAATGGGAGTGGTCAAATCCGCCCAGTGGCACTGATAGAGGTCAATATAATCGGTCTGCATTCGGCGCAGACTGTCGTCACACATTCGCAGTATTCGCGCCCGTGAAAGTCCCTCACCGTTTGCACCGTCGCTCATTTTGCCGCGAACCTTCGTTGCCAAAACAAGGCTGTCCCGGCTGTGCCGCTCTTTCGCCCATGCCCCGATAATCTCTTCACTGCGCCCGCCATACGACGCCTCACCCGCCCAGTTGGTATAAATATCTGCCGTGTCGATAAAATTGCCGCCGCCTTCGACAAACGCATCCATGATATGGCGTGAAGTCTCTTCGTCGGCAGTCCACCCGAACTGCATAGTTCCAAGACACAACTCCGAGACTTTCAGCCCCGTGCGTCCCATTTTGCGATAATCCATCGTGATCTCTTCCTTCCCCTCTCAAAACTGACCAAATACTGAGGGGAACATTCGGCATCTTCTCTCAGCATTCCTGCC
>CAZPZP010000810.1:0-2167 GCA_964591025.1 uncultured Chthonomonadaceae bacterium | reverse complement strand
GAACGAGACCTGCACGAGAAATTCATTTCGCTGTACTCTTGCAAGAGGTCTAATACCTTTTCCTATCCCGCCTGTGTTGCTGTTGGCAATTTCAATGACGAGGACAGGTCAATCAATTCTACGAGAAAGCCGAACCTACAATGGCTCAAATTCTACTTTTCACTGTTTAATGTGGTGCTGCCCATGGCGGAATGCCCCAAGAGAATCATTCATTTTGCGAACATTGCTCACCCCAATTGAGGGCAAAGGACTCAATGGACGACGTTGCAGACTACAACCGCAAACGCTGGCAAGCCCTCGCAAATGCCGATGCACTTTTCACGCGCCCGTATCTCAATCTGACGCTGGAAACCGCTCGCCAATGCATTGACCCGAACGGTTTATGGGGGGATATGGAAGGCAAAACGGTTTTGTGTTTGGCGGCGGGGGGCGGACAGCAGTCGGCGGCGTTCGCGCTTCTTGGCGCAAACGTAACGGTGTCCGATTTGTCGCCGGAACAGTTGGAAAATGATAGGATGGCTGCCGCGCATTACAGAGTAAATATCGAAACGGTTCAGGGCGATATGCGCGACCTATCCGCCTTGCCGCAACACGCTTTCGATATTGTTTATCAACCCTACGCGCTCAATTTCGTTCCCGATGCGTCAGTGGTGTTTGCAGAAGTGGCGAAAGTGATCAAACCGGGCGGTATCTATCAATTTGCCATTGCCAACCCGTTCACACAGGGCGTCAGTGAAGCGGCATGGAATGGGCGCGGCTATGAGATCACGACGCCGTATGTTGATGGAGCCTTGATCGAATATCCCGACAGCGATTGGGTCTATGATCGCGAAAGGACGCCGGAAACCATCGCGCCCCCGCGAGAATACCGTCAGACGCTCGGCAAGGTTCTCAACAGTCTCATCGCGCTCGGCTTTGTCTTGAGACATCTTTCCGATAGTGGCGATATGTACCCCGACCCGAACGCAGAACCCGGCACTTGGGATCATTGTGTGGCATTCGCGCCGCCTTGGTTAAAATTGACGTTGAAATATATGCCCGACCTACCAATACGGGCTTGAGGACAGAAATGGGCAGAGAGAGTAACCCGATTGTGCGCCGCGAAGGCGACTCGGACATCGTTGTTCGCACTTCCGAAGCCGAAGACCGCGCCCGCGCCAACGCGGTGCGCTGGTCGGTCGGTTGGACGAAACCGCCGTCACGCCATCGCTCTTGGTCAGAGGCAAGTGACGATTGGATCGAACAGCACTATTATCGCGAACTGGTGACCGATGCGGACGGCATTATTGCGGCACGCATCGGCTTGGAAGCGTATCGCCAGCCTTTTGTCGAACTCGTCGACCTCAGCGTCCGCCCTGACTATCGGCGGCGCGGCTTCGGCGATCTCCTTACACAAGCCGCACTCACGGAAGCCTCACGGCGCGGATTTCCCTTCGCCTTTTTGCAGACTGAACGCGACAATCACGCGGCACAGCGGCTGTATATTCAGCAGGGATTTGTGCCGACTGTCATGGGCAAAATGCTTCGCATGATCAAGTTTTTGGATTATCCGCTTCTCGCCGATTTTCTGTACCGTCATCCACTCGCACAGTATCGCTCGACCCGCCTTTCCAATACGGTTTACGCGCTTGAGTGGATGGATTATGTGACCGAGGATGCTCTGCGATTTCATCTCCGTAGCGGCTCCTGTATCTCGGACAGTGACGGCGTGGCTCCCTCTCTGCCGCACCTCGCATGGCACAGTGACAACGGACAACGCCAATTAAAGTTGACGATAGAAGCCGAAGCCGTGCGCGGTCTTGATCCCGGTAATCATGTCGAGCTGCGTCTTGTCGTGGAGAATACGGGTAAAAGGGCAGAAGAGGGGATTTTCCAGATGATTCTGCCGGACGGAATTCGGGTCACGAGTCCCGCCACCAATCGCGAACAGGTTTTTGGTTGGCGTGCCGCCCCTGGTGAGCGCATCGAACAGCCCGTCACGCTTCAGATCGAACCGGATTTCGATCCCGGCGTTCTCTATTATCTCAACTATAAGACGCTGCCGGTCAGTATGGAGACGTACTGGCAAGGGCATCGCGCCTTGCTCTCAACAACCCTGCATCTTGCCGCTCCTGCGCCTGTCAATACTTTGTAGGTCAATGGGTGATTGGGTCATTAGTAGTCAGTT
>CAZPZP010000809.1:0-2169 GCA_964591025.1 uncultured Chthonomonadaceae bacterium | reverse complement strand
GAGAAATTCCTTTCGCTGGGTAAATCTCGTTGCTGTGATGAGATCGGGGGTTGAAAATACCCCGTTGTCGGGTACTGAAAGTACCCGCCTGTATGTCCTGCGGACAACCGTCCTTCGGACGGGAACACCCTCAATATGAGGTGCGTCCGAAGGACGCTTGGCGGAACGCCATCGTGCCGGGTATTTTCAATGCCCGCACAAGAGGCAAATTCGCAGCAACGAGACCCGCACGAGAAATTCCTTTCGCTGGGTAAATAAATTTCCGCAAGCCGTCCTTAATCGTCGTCCTCGTCGTCGCCTTCCCACTCAATGCCCATGCTCTTGCTCCATAACCGCAAGACGAATTCCTCTTCTTCGGGAGCGTCGCGCAAAATCGAAGTCATGGCGCGGGCTTTCTTGAAGTTCGGATCGGTGGGGTCGTGGATTTTGGCTTCATCGAAGATGCGCTTGTCCACCGGAACGTGAGTATACGGCGTAAAGTCCGGCGTTGTCGTGAAGCAGTCGGCAAAATCGTTGGCGAGCGCGTCGAACATATTGAGCGGCGGCATTCCGAGAATTTGGTAGAGGGTGCGGTGCATACTGACAATCGTCGTGTGCCGATGCGAGACGGCGGCGCGTTTGGCATACGGGCTGATCACCATCAGGACACTGCGCTGTGCGTCCACATGGTCGGGTTCGCCGCCGCTGTCGTCCTGCGTCACGAAAATCATACCCTTTTGGTTTCTGTGTTATAATAGAAACGGAGGAATTGCTATGAGCGATATGACCTTTGCCGTGACCCCGCAAACCGAAGCCGAGTGCGAGAAGGCTTTGATACAGATACTTGCTGCGATCCAGCAATTGAATGCGGAGATGAAGCAGAACGACATCGAGATTGACCAGTTCAAAGCAGAGGCGGCAAAGTATAAAGCGCAGTCTCAGCAGTTGAAGCAGGAGGGCGCACACTTGGACGCTGAAATCCGTTCGCGATTAGATCACATTCGCGCCACTTTAGAGACGATAACAGGGAGCATCTGACGTGTGGCAGAAAATTGTCGAGATCGCTAAACAGATCGTTTCTCTTACGAGTGACGCAAAGAAATCCAAAGAAGACATCAAAGCACTACAGGAAGAGAACAAAGAGCTGCGGCGAGAAAACGCGGAACTGCGTCAGGAAGTGAACGAACAGCGCGTTCGATTTGTTGAAGTGACACGCTATACCGAACGGATGATGTACGAGTTGCAGCGCACTCGTGACAATGCCGAAGCAGACAAAAGGCTTCTGCGCGTCGAAATGGAAAATCTGCTGCTGCGTTCGGGGCGCGTTCTGCCTCCCGCCGAAACCGCGCCGGATGAGCCGAACTCATAACAACAAACTTCCTTCTCCCCCGATGTGTTCGGAAGAGAGGTGAGGCGTCGGGGGCGAGGGAGCGTTTAACTGTCGCCCAGCGTATTGTAGTGCGTGATCAGCAGAAGCAAGTCCTCAATATCCTCCACCGGACAGCCCGCGACCCACCCAGTCGCGCCCTGCCGCCATCTGGCAAAACGCTACTTGTTATTCGTCGTTGCGTCAAACGTAAAGCACTTCATGAGTTCGGCACTGCTGGCTATAATCTCATATAGTTCGTCATGAGCCTCTTCAATCTGCCCTTCCCTATAATACTCACGCAAAGAGTAGGGATTTATATCACCCGGAAGATGAGTTATATCCATTTTGATCACAGGATGAAAGAAAATTAATCCGTGCATCAGTTGCGCCACCGTTGCAAGCACATTTGCTAAAGCAATATGCGCGTCAATAATTTTGTTCTCGCCAAAAGCGTTTTGCGCCACTAATGCATTGTCAACCAGTTCTGTCGCCAAAAGGCTTCCCAATTGGTCTTTGCTAAGAAAAAATTGACTGCGTTCCGGTTCGGCAGGCAAAAGGTCGTCTTCCATCATATCACCTCATGTTGTTGGAGTATAAGATTTGCTCATTATCTGTATGAGCATCGAATCCGGGTGTTTTCAACATCCGTCTGGAAAAAACAAGTGTCTTTCAGACGCACCCATCCGTGTATGGACTCCCCTCTCCTCCGAACTTGTTCGGGTATTAGGAGAGGGGTTGGGGGTGAGGTAAAGACGCTTGTACTTCCTTGCCGGGTACTTTCAGTACCTGCTGCGTAACGCGAGTTCCCTAATCGTCGTCCT
>CAZPZP010000808.1:0-2172 GCA_964591025.1 uncultured Chthonomonadaceae bacterium | reverse complement strand
TTTGTGCGTCCGCAGGACGTCTGTTTTTTAGCCGGGTACGTTCTTGTACCCGATAATCGTCTCTGCTGTTTAATCCACATAAAAGAACTCGTTGGCGCATAAGAGCAGATGGGCATAATTCTGCCACGCTTCGAGACTGCTAACGCCTGATTGACGCGCCTTGTTGAGAGCCTGTTCGCCGATTTGCACTTCCGCAGTTTTCGCCGGACGCCCGTACAACACACGGTAAGCGTGTTGAATCGTTTCGGCGTCGGTCTGCTTGGTTTGCTGTAAACGTGCCGCGAGCAAGTTCGCCTGTGCCGTCAAAAAGTCGTTGTTGAGCAGATACAGGGCTTGGGGCGCAACCGTTGTATTATTGCGCTTGTCTATGCACGCCGACGCATCCGCGCCATCGAACAGCGAACTAAAGCCGGAGCGATCCGAGCGAATGGTCGTGATATACACGGTTCGGCGCGGCGTGCTGCCGTCACGAATTGAGCGTCCGCCGCGAGTCATATCCAATTTGCCGCTCACTGCAAGCAGACTGTCACGGATCGCCTCTGCTTCCAAACGCCGCCGGTTTTGCCGCCCGAACAGGCGATTGTCTGCGTCCAGTTTGCGCGTCAGTGCCGTCGTCGCACTGCTCTGCCGATAAGCATTTGAAAGCAAAATCTGACGGTGCAGCCTTTTCAGCGACCAACCCTGACTTACCAATTCGGACGCCAGATAATCCAGCAATTCGGGGTTCGACGGGCGTTCACCAAGCAAGCCGAAATTCGACGGCGTATTGACGATTCCCCTGCCGAAGTGATACTGCCAAATCCGGTTGGAAATCACTCTTGCAGTCAACGGATGATTGGGGCTTGTCAGCCATTGGGCGAGTTCAAGGCGTCCGCTTCCCGCCGTCACCTTAATTTGACTGTTTTCTGCCAGTATCGCCGGAACCGCACGCGGAACCACATCGCCGAGCGTCGCATAATTGCCGCGCTTGTGAACCCGCACATCGTGGAAACCGGCATACGGGCTTTCGGGACAGCCGCCGTCCTGCGCTCCATTGGCATACTCTATGGGAGGAGGCGGATTTTTGCGATGTTGCTCCCGTTCGCTCACAATTTTCTGTATCGGTTCGCGATAGGAAGGCGGCAGACTGCCCTCGTCGGCTTCTCGCTGAACAAAAAACGGACTTTCGGTATTCTCTTTCAGTGCGTTCTGAACGGCAATCCCCGCCCAGCGTATGGCATCGCGCCGCGCCTCAAGATCAAGTTTTGGGACATTGGAAGATGCCTCTTCTGCTGCCGCTCGCCACGCTTTTGCCAGCGTTCCGCCAAGCAGCTGCCCACCGTCTTCCAATTCGGAGAATGCCCAAACATCTGCATTCCCATACGTATCGGCAAGCGGCTGTGTATTCCCTTTTTGCGCCAATTTGTCCAAAACGTCGCGGGTCAGGTTCCATACCCTGCCCGTTTTTTGCTCTGAAATCTCCAGTTCGATATGGGTGGTATCGCAGGTATAATCGGCGAGCGGCGAAACAACAAGCAGAATTCGCTCCCCGGCACGAACGGCAATCTCCGTCAAACTATCGCCGGAAATCGCCTGACTTTTGCCGTTGGAAATTTCGCCTTTGGCAAGCGGAACCGTGCCGATCTCCGAAGAGCGTTCTATCGCCCACTGCACGCCGTTGCCCCCGGCAGGATCGGCGTCCGCGACTTTGCCCCGAACTGCCACCGTGCCGGAAATGGGACTGCGCCACGCTACTGCGACGCTGTTCATCGGAGCCGGATGCACGGACACTGAACGCGGCGGCAGGATAAAAGTCAGCAGACGCCGCTCGGTATCGTTGAGATTGACGGTGACGTTCGGGCAGTCGGCTTGACCGCGCCATGCCATCACGCCCGCGCTGTTTAGCACTTTCGGCACGAATGTTGTCAGCGCGACTCCCTGCTTTTGTCCCATCAGCCCCAGCCATTGCCGCAGAGCAAACGGAAGCAAACCGCGCCCTGCCGCAAACTCTTCCAATGCTTGCACCATTGCGCTGTTTTGATGGGCAAAATCCCACGCGGCAAGGGCATAATCCGGCGTTTTCGACAGCATCGATTCGGCAAATTTGCGGTATTGGCTCTGACGTTCCGCCAAAAGCTGCTTCTCCAATTCCGCCGAACGCGCCGTATATCTTTCGCGTTCTTTGATCTGCGC
>CAZPZP010000807.1:0-2184 GCA_964591025.1 uncultured Chthonomonadaceae bacterium | reverse complement strand
TAGTGATCAGCCTGTGCATCTTATTGGGCGGCAGACTCGCATCAAGAACACAGAAGCGATTCGGTGAACGCTCCGCCTCTTGCAGATAACCTTGCCGAACACGCAGATGGAACGCAAGGCTCTCCTCTTCCATACGGTTTCTGTCTGTTTGGCGCATCAGTCCGGTTTGTGGGTCGAGATCGAGCAGGAACGTGATGTCCGGCAGAAGCCCGCCCGTGGCAAATTCGTTGAGTTCGGCAACTGTGTCGCGCCCTAATCCTCGTGCCACACCCTGATAGGCGACACTGGAATCGATAAAGCGGTCACACAGCACCACCGCGCCCTGCTCCAATTCCGGCTTGATGACGCGCTCGACATTTTGCGCTCGTGACGCCAAAAATAGGAGCAGCTCGGCACGCGGCGACATCTCCTGCGAGAGTAGTAACTGCCGCACTCCTTCCGCAACTGCATCTCCGCCGGGTTCTCGCGTCACGCAGACTCGTCGCCCGTCGCGCTCCAACGCCGCCTTGAGCAGAGCGATCTGAGTGGTTTTGCCCGCGCCCTCCACACCCTCGAATGTCACAAACAATCCGCTTTGCAAGCCGTTGTCCTTTGCAAACTACGCTGTTCTTAATTTTCCTCTGTTGCTTGTCCGAACGGCTGTCGCGCTCCATGTCGAACGTGCAGAACACGCACCGTATCCTCTTCGCCGTCGTCATCGAAATCAAAGAGTGAGAACAAAATCCGATACGCGGCACTGCCATTGCGATACAAAATTCGGCGGACTTCGCGCCCAATGACTTCGCTCTCGTCAACAACAGGATGCATACGCGGGGAAATTTCGAGCGTCTCGATCTGTCGCAACAGTCCTTCCAGCCAACGCTCGGCAAACTCAGGCTTCCAACCCATCAGGCGAAGATAAGCGGCTTGTATTTCGGCATTGGCTGTATCCGTCGTTTCAACCTGAAAATTCACTTGGTTATACCAATCGCTTCGTCGGAGAGATGAACGGGAAGACGATATTTTGTCCGCATCTCGGCGGCAAACTCCGAAAAGGGACGAACACGCCCTGCATCACTGTCGTCTAGTCCGCGTTGTATTCCCTTAATCGTCTCCTCTTTATCGAATCCCTCCCAATCTAATGCAGAGAGCAGAAGATTGTTGACGACGGCGTTGAAATCTGTTCCCTCCTGCTGCGCTTTTTCTTGAATGCGTGCTTGGATTTCCGGTGTCAGTATAATAGTCATGTTTCACCTCAAATTATATTAGACCTCTTGCATAGGTTCAGCGAAATGAATTTCTCGTGCAGGTCTCGTTCCGCCGTGCCGTGCTTCGCACTCGATAGGGAGAGGGAATTTCGTCCGCAGGACGGCTGTTTTTGAGTCGGGTACGTTCTTGTACCCGACTAGGGCAAGAAGTCTATTCAGAAAAATTTCTTGCTTTTTTCTACCTCGCGTTCTTCCGGCGACAAGGTTCGGATTATATCAGATTTCATCGGCAAATTGACCTTGCAATTCTTATTTTTCACTTATGCACTGAGGTATGCTGCAAACACGGATAACACCCGATCCTAATCTCTCGCCGCAATGCAAATCTGCCCTGTACAATGGTACAATCTGAAAGAGGAGAAACGGGTCAGCGATGGATTTTATCATTATTAGCCATGCCTACGATACGATGTACGAACGCGGCGTGTCCGAAGACGATGTGCACGAAGTCGTCAATAACCCGGAACAGATCGTGCCGGAAAAACAGGGGCGGATGTGCTATCAGTCACGCAAAGACTATTATGGCGAAACCTTTCTCCTGCGCGTTATCGTAGACACCTCAACAACCCCTGCTGCTGTGATCACTGTCTATCTGACGACCAACTTTGCTAAATACTGGAGACCCTAAAATGCAAATCCGATACGATGCCGAAGCCGATATTCTTCGTATTCTGCTTTCTGACGACAAAATTTATCAAAGCGACGAAACCGCGCCCGGTCTTATTGTGGACTATACCAAAGAGGGTAAAATCGTCGGATTCGAATTGCTTGATGCGTCCGATTCTGTTGCCGATCCCTACACGATTCAACTCCGCGTGCCGAAAGCCGCTATCAAAACCACCGCCTGAAATTTGCGGTCAGTGTCTTATTCCCTCCCCCTATGGCCACGGGAAGGAGGGCGTCGGGGTGTAGCGGTCATAGAGGGCGGGGAGCGTGA
>CAZPZP010000806.1:0-2186 GCA_964591025.1 uncultured Chthonomonadaceae bacterium | reverse complement strand
TCTTTGTGATGCAGGGGCAAACTCGCCGCAAGAATGGCATGGTCATAAGTCGGAGGCAGCAGAACGAATCCGTTCCTCGCCATGACATCGGCAAGGTAAACGCCCGCTTCCCGTTTCAGCGTGAGTTTGCCGGAAGCCGCCTTGATGGCGATTTCCCAAATGCTCATCAGGCTGACGTATTTGATATTGTTCGGGTCTTCAATGAGGAGTTTGGCGGAAGTCGGCAGTTGCGGATCATCGTCGGCGAACCAGAGCAGAGAATGACTGTCGAGGAGATAATTCACGGCATATATTCCTCGAAGCCTTCCGGTGTCGCGTCAAAATCGGGAGCCATATACAGGATTTCTCCTTTGTGGCTTCCGCGTCGGGCTTGTGGGCGCGGCAGTTCCGGTTCGGGCGGCAAAAGGCGTGCCAAGGGCATTTCGTTCTCCATCAGAATGACCTCATCGCCCTGCTTCAACTCGCGTACCAACTCCGGCAAACGTCCCGCCGCTTCATCGAGTGTGATTTGATACATGGCTTGCGTCTCCTTTGGCTCATTATACCATAGCGACGTAAAGAGTCACAAGCGCGGCAGACGCTTTTTTGTGTGTAGGTTGGCGAGAAGGGGGAAACTGGCAGGGCGCGACGCGGTGGGCGGGTCGGGGAACTGTCCGGCGTGTGGGGGTTGTCGGATTCAGGCTGTCCAGTTTTCCAATGGAACACCGAGTCCCTCAAAATGGCGTGTGTTGTTGGTGACGAGGGTTGCGCCGCACTTTTTTGCAGTGAGGGCGATGAGCAGGTCGGAGTCTTCGATGGGTTTGCCGATGCGGTGACGGTCTGCCCATAAATCCGCCGCGTCGTCCCAATCGGTTCCTTGCAGTTCGATGCGTTGCCAATCCGCCACCAGATTGTCGTAGCGTTTGTGGGATTGGGTTGCGCCTTTGAGTTTGAGATAACGGGTGACCTCGAAATGGACGAAGTAACTCAAAGCAAATGACGCACCGGCGGCAGTCTCGGCACGGAAGCGGGCGGGTGCATTCCCCACCTTCTTGACAAGATAGTTGACCGTATCCGTGTCGGGCAGATAGATCATGGCGTGTCCTCGGTGGAATAGAAGCGATCTCGTCGCTCTTTCTGGAACTGCTCGAAGTCGTCCAGGATTTTCATCTCTTCCGGCGGCAAGGGTTTTTTCTCCCATTCATCGAGCAACGCCAGCATTCTCTGATTGGCAAGCGGCAGTTCCTTATCTGGCTCTACTACGGTCACGCGAACCGTCTGTCCCGTCAGTTCTTGGGAGTGAGAGAGTATCTCCTCCCAAGTTCCTTCGTATTCTTTCAGCAATTGAGACATAAGTGGTTTCCTCCTTGCCATGATTATATCACACAAAAGCGAGAAGGGGGAAACTGGCAGGGCGCGACACGGTGGGCGGGTCGGGGAACTGTCCGGCGGGGTTGTGGTAGAATAGAAGCAGAATGAGTGAAGGCAGGAACGACGCGGTGACCAAGTCCAGAGTGTATATCGAAACGACGATACCGAGTTTCTACCACGAAACGCGCACGGATACGGCGACACAGGCACGGCGGGATTGGACGCGGCAGTGGTGGGACGAAGAACGCCAGAAGTATGAACTCGTGACCAGTGCGGCGGTGCTGGATGAGATTGCCAACGGCGACTATCCCAAGAAAGAAAAGTCGCTGGCGTTGCTTTTAGAAGTTCCTCTGGTTGGCTTCGAGCCGGAAATCGCGGACATTGTGGCAGTGTATATCGAACACAAGGTCATGCCGGGAAACCCGCTTGGTGATGCTCTTCATTTGGCGTTGGCATCGTTTCACAAATGCGAGTTTCTGCTGACGTGGAACTGTAAGCATCTGGCGAATGCGAACAAGTTTGGACATATTCGGCGCATCAACGCCCTGCTCGGATTATATGCACCGAGTCTGGTGACGCCGTTGGAACTGTTGGAAGGATAAGACAATGAGCGAACGCAACGACGAGACGATTACTGAAGTGCGCGAAGCACGCGGGCGGATTTCCGCGCAGTTCGCGCATGATCCGAAGCGATTGGTGGCGCACTATATGGAGATGCAGAAACAGTATCAGGAGCGACTTCTTTCTCAGAATGCGCCTGTCGAACCACAAGAGCAAAAGGCGACATAAGAAGGCAGAGGAGACTTTGTCCAACAACCTCAAAACGAGAAAAGCGT
>CAZPZP010000805.1:0-2190 GCA_964591025.1 uncultured Chthonomonadaceae bacterium | reverse complement strand
GCAATGGCAGCGAGCGTTGAGCGGCGGCAGTTCGGTGATCTGAGAAGAGGGAAGATTGACCTCACCCCCGCCCCCTCTCCTGACCAGTCGCAAGCTCCTTATGAGAGGGGAGAACAATCCCCCTATGCTGAGACTCCCCCTCTCCTCGTGAGGAACGAACGGAAAGGAGAGGGGCAGGGGGTGAGGTCAATCCGCAATCCCTTTTTGGCGCAGGAGTGTCGTCAAGCCGGTATGCCCGGCGACATAGGTCAGCGCGTTGTAGCCTTTGCGGTGGTTGATATTCGCGCCGCAAGCAAGCGAACGATAACGCGCTTATCGGTTTTGGAAAGGCAGTCGTCCAGCACCTTTGCCCGTTACTCGTTCATTCTCTCTGCTGTGACATTAGCTCTCGGTTTTGGTGCGCGATAGGGTATTGGAGTAGTGGCGTCTGTTGCGGGGGCAAGTGCCAAGTCCAACCTGCCGGTACTGAGTGAAGTCTCCTTTTCGTCTTTTCCAAAGCGCACTTGCTGAATGAGAGACAGAGTGCGTTCGTTTCCGTCTTTGGAGATAATCATACTAAAAAAGAAGTTGTTTTTATTAAGATTAAATTCGCGCCCTTCCCCTGTGTATTCGAGTTGAGGGCTATAGAGATATTTTTCCTCCAATGGACGCAGGGTGATTTCGCGCACACCGCCTTTTGCGATTTCTCCGCTCTCCGTCGGTTCGTCAGGGTGACGCATATAGGTTGACAGCGTGATGGGCTGATTGGTCGTGTTCTGGAGATATAGCCTGACCTGAAATCTCTGTCCGGGAGTGACCATGAAATGTCCGTTGAAATTCGACCCCAAATCAACGAATCGGGGGGATTTCTGCAGCATCGCGGGATTGAGTACAAATTGCGGCAGAGTTGTTCCGAGCGCGATTCCACCGATTGCCTTACCATAGAGGATCGTCGGCGTCCCGTCGGGACGAGTCAGGGACGGCGGAGGCGGGGCGGAAATCAGCACACTCAAAGCACCGGGCGGGGGCATTTTCAGACGTTGCGAATTGGGCTTATCGGTATCACGGTATTCTACTCGCACTTCCCATCGTGTGTTATAAATGCCGGGACGCGGCCAATCATCTCCCCAGCGATTGAGATGGGCAGGGTCGATGTCCAACGACAGAGGCACAATTCTACCGGGCAGCAGGGTCAGTGTCATCCGTGATACTCCTCCATCGCGTCCCATCCAGCGGAAATCTCCCTCGACGTTTCTGCCATCTTTGAAAATCTTCTGACCTACGCCATAAAGAAAGACGGAGGGCGGCGCAACGATATTCAATCGGCGCGTGATTTTGCCGATATTGCGAACAACCATCTGTATCGGAAGCAAATCGGTTCCTGAATAAATTTTCTGCTCTGATCTAAGCCGCAAACCTGTCTGAAAGCCGTCTCTGGCTTCGCCCCATGCGATTTCACCTGTAAACTCCACATGAGGATTAACAGGGGGCGGGGCGGAGATGGTTTTCAATCCAGTCGCCGCGACTTTCGGCGGCTTGATAATGTAGCGGCGCGGCGTAGAGTAGTGTTTAATCTGTTCGGGCGTGAATTGGAACTCAGAAGCGGATAACGCCGGATTGACGCGGATATTCGAGAGGCGCACATCGATCTCATGCTGATAGGGGTGCTTCTTTATACGGGTCGCCCGGTGAATCAGTTTGTCCGTGCCGATATAGAGGCGATAGATATAAATCGGTCCCGGCTTGCCGCGCTGAACGTCTATGACATCGAACACCTTGCCCTGCTCCGTGACCTTTCCCTTGTAGACTGTCTTGGTTTTGCCGATACCGCCCATATACGGAACCGTCGGGATCAGCAAGTACTTCATGGGAAAAGGCAGCCGTCCACCGCTGCCATTGATAACGGGGTGCTGAGAATAGGCTGAGTTCGTCTGCCCTATCCATTCGGTGGTTCCGTCAGAAGCAACGAAATTGTCTTCCGACTCATTATAGCGAAGACTATAGAAATCCGGCTTGAGAAGTCGCAGCGTTCCGGTTTGCCGCATTCTGCCGTTGCCGAACGACATTGGCTGTTTGGGTCTGAAATTGGTGAGGGTCATCTGCACATCGGCGGTAAGCGAACGAAGGCTGTTGGCTTTCGCCAGCGTTGACTGCATCAAGGTTTCGGCTTTGAGGTCGGCGTCCATCTCGCCGATAGGCACAATGCCCTTC
>CAZPZP010000804.1:0-2192 GCA_964591025.1 uncultured Chthonomonadaceae bacterium | reverse complement strand
CATGAGATTCCTCTTTCTTCTGTGATGAGAATAAAGAATACCTCATGCTCCGGTCACCTCATTTTCTGTAGGGTAGTGAAGCCAAAATCAGAGAGTTGTTGGAACGCAAGCCACATTGACGAAAAATATGAGGAAACAATGGTAGATTATCGCGAACGATTGGCGCGGTTGCAAGCGAAAATGCAAGCGGACGGCGCGGGATTAGCGGTCTTTGGCGCAACGGATACCATGCGCTATTTGACGGGCTGGATGGAACACGGACACGAGCGGCTCATCGGACTCTTTGTTCCGGCGCAGGGCGATGCCGCGTTTGTGGTTCCGGCAATGAATGCCCGACAAGCACAGACTAATCCCGCCCAAATCTCTAACGTCATCGGGTGGAGCGACGAAACCGGCTGGACAAGCCCCGTCGAAACCCTGCTCACCGAATGGAATCTGCACGGCAAGACGTTTACCGTTCTCATTGATGAGGAATTGCTCAGTGGACACCTGCTGAAACTCCAAGCGTTGGAGCCGCAAGCCCGCTTCTCTTCCGCCAATGAAACGGCAACCGCCCTGCGCCAAATCAAAACCGACGACGAAATTGCGGCGATGGACGCGGCAGGGACGCTTATTGACGCCGTATGCGAGGAGATCGCCGTCACTCTCCGCGAAGGCGACAGTGAAGAGGAGATTCAGGAGCGTGTCCATTCGCTCTTGAAGCGGCACAGCACCAAAGCCTCCTTCATACCATTGATCTGTTTCGGCGAAAACGCGGCGCACCCGCACCACCACCCCGGCGCGATCCGACTCAAGCGCGGCGACATCGTTATTATTGACATCGGCTGTCTGTGGGATGGCTATCCTTCCGACATAACCCGCACTTTCGCATTCGGCGAACCCAGCGATCCCGACGCCAAAGCCGTCTATGAGATTGTCAGCCGGGCGCATTGGGCGGCGCGAGAGGCAGCCAAACCGGGAACTACCGGAGCCGAAGTAGATGCGGCGGCGCGAAAAGTGATCACCGACGCGGGCTACGGAGACTACTTTATCCATCGCACGGGACACGGCATCGGGCTTTCCACGCATGAGCCGCCGGACATCGTCGCCAGCAACACCCGCCCACTCGAACCCGGAATGTGTTTCTCCATCGAGCCGGGAATCTACCTGCCGGGACGCTTCGGCGTTCGTATCGAGAACATCGTTACATTAACTCAAGAGGGCGTTGTTTCGCTGAATGCTGAGGCTCCGCGCACCTTGCGGATACTCTAGCCGTGAATCCTTGCGGGTACAGAAACGTACCCGCCTCAAGTACAGTCGTCCTACGGACGAAAATCCGCGTTGGAGAGGGGAGCGTTTTCGAGAGAGACGATGACGCTGTCGTGTGCGTCCGCAGGACGCCTGTTTTTCAGCCGGGTACGTTTCTGTACTCGGAGATTGTATGCTCAAACCAGCACTCAAATGGGCGGGCGGCAAAACCCATCTCGTTCCGAAATTGCGCGAACTCTACGCGCCGTATCGTCATTGCCGCCTTGTCGAGCCGTTTGCCGGAGGGCTTGCCGTCGCACTCGGCTTGCAGCCCGACTCGGCACTGCTCAACGACATCAATCCGCACACCGTCAATTTCTATCGCCAACTCCAACACGGCTTGACGATTGAAATAGAAATGGCGAACACCGCCGACTGTTTCTATCGCGCACGAGAGCGGTTCAATCAGATTCTTACATCGGCGAGTCCTTGCGGCAAGGAGCAAGCCGCGCTGTTTTACTATCTCAACCGGACGGGCTTCAATGGGTTATGCCGCTTCAACAGCCGGGGCGAATTCAATGTCCCGTTCGGGCGACACAAGACGATCAACTATCGGCGTGACTTTGCCGACTATCTGCCGATTTTAGCGCGTTGGGAATTTCACTGCGGCGATTTCGAGACATTGGAACTCTTGCCCGACGATTTTCTCTATCTCGATCCGCCCTATGATACGCCGTTCACGCGCTACGCGCAGAACGATTTTACGTGGATTGATCAGGTGCGTTTGGCGGAATGGGCAGCGAAGCACACGAGCGTCGTGATTGCGTCCAATCAAGCAACGGCGCGAATCATTGAACTCTATAAAGATTTGGGCTACAATCTCGCAACCTTTGACGCGCCGCGTCGTATCTCTTGTACAGGAGATCGCACGCCTGCAAGCGAAATTCTGGCGACCCGTAATCTGT
>CAZPZP010000803.1:0-2194 GCA_964591025.1 uncultured Chthonomonadaceae bacterium | reverse complement strand
GGGTGCGCCTCCAAAACGAATACGAGATGTTCTGCTGTATCGTTGACTGGCACGCTCTAACGACAATGCTCGACGATACGGCACGCATTGCCTCAAACTCTCGCGTTTTGGCGGCAGAGTATATCGCGTCAGGGCTTGATCCCGAAAAGTGCGCCATCTTCATTCAGTCCGATGTCAAGGAACACGCCGAACTGCATTTGCTGCTGTCTATGGTGACTCCGCTGGGCTGGCTGGAGCGCGTCCCGACCTACAAAGAGAAGCGCGAAAACTTGGGCTTGAACGAAGAATCCTTGTCCTACGGAATGCTCGGCTATCCGGTTCTGCAAGCGGCGGACATTCTCGCCTATCGGGCGCATCTGGTTCCTGTCGGCAAAGATCAGGCGGCGCATCTGGAACTGTCACGGGAGATCGCCCGCCGCTTCAATCGTCTGTTCGGCGACATTTTCCCTGAACCCGTCGCAATGATCAATGAATTAACGGCGGTTGTTCCCGGCATAGATGGGCGCAAAATGAGCAAGAGTTATGACAACGCGATTTATCTCGCCGACGATGCCGATACGGTTGCCGCCAAAATCAAAGGTTCCTTCACGACACCGACCAAACTCCGCAAAAACGATCCCGGCGTCCCCGAAAACTGCACCGTTTGTCTGCTTCGACGCATCTATGATTCCGAGGCATATACCACGTCTTGGGAAGAAGACCGCGCCGGTGAGCGCGGCTGTATGCAGAACAAAAAAGAGCTGACGGAAATTCTCAATGCAGCACTGGAACCGATTCGCACTCACCGCAAAGAACTCTTAGACGATCCGGCAGAACTGGATCGCATTCTGGTACGGGGAGCAGACCGCGCCAGAGACGCGGCAAGTCAAACCCTGAAAGTTGTTCGCGCCGCCATGAACCTTCGCTGAAACTTTGTCTTTGAATTTGAAGGAGAATCCAATGACGATGAATCCCTGCCGAACTTGGCAAACCGTGATGCTGGGAGTTTTGGGCGTATGCAGTCTATCGGCACGCGCCGACTTGATCAAACCCGTCGAACCGCTGGGAGGCGCGGGTGTGGTACGAATTGGCACTTATCTCGATGACAATATCCGTTATTCCGTTGTGCCGCCGACATCGGTTTCGCTCTATGGAACGGCTTACAACCTCCTCTCCATTTCCTCGAACGGAACGATTATTTACGGCAATTCCACTTACTTTTCCACAAATCCAACGAATATAGCCTTGCCCGTGAACAACCGTCCCGGTCTTTGGGTTTGTCAGGACGACTGGATTCAGCCGGAGTTCGGGGCAACGCCGGGCGGCTATATGTACCACAAGCAATATCCCGACGGACTGGCGATCACATGGGTCAACGTCCGTCAGGCTCCCGTCACGCTTGGAGCGTTTACCAATACCTTTCAGGCGTTTCTCTATACCAACGGCGACATTGCATTCGGTTATGGACAGATGAACCGCACGGAGTTGTATGTCGCCGGGATCAACAAAGGAACTTTGAGCCAGTACTCTTCCTTTACAGGCGTCAATGTCGGGCAAACCGCCTTCGGAGAAACGGGAGTGCCGCCTACCATCAATCTCCGCACCTATCTGTTCCGCTATGACGGCACAAACTATCAACCGAGCCGCGCCTACACTCTGAGCGGAACCATCACACTTCAATCGCTTGTTGCCACTGCGCCCACGCAAACAATCACTCTGACCTTTCAACCAACAGACAACTCCGGCAGCTTCTCGCGCACGGTTTCGGTGGACAGTACCGGCGCATTCAGCGTTCCCGTACTTCCTGCCAAAACGTATAATGTGCGGGTCAAAGGCGCGAAATGGCTGGCGAAACTCAAGGCACTCGATACGACGGCGGGCAATGTCACGGCATGGAACACCACGCTTTTGAGCGGCGATGCCAACGATGACAACGCCGTTGATATTGGCGATCTCCTCCCCCTAATAGCCAAATACAACACCGTGCAGAACGTCAATCCCGGATATTCCGAAGCGGTAGACTTCAACGGTGACGGTGCGATAGACATCGGCGATCTCTTGCTGCTCATCGGCAATTATAACCAACTCGGTCAGTAGGGAACAGAACTGAGTTTACCTTAATAACTCACCTCTCACAGCGGATACTGAAAGTACTCGGCGAGAAAGTACAAGCGTCTTACCTCACCCCCAACCCCTCTCCTGATACCCGAACAAG
>CAZPZP010000802.1:0-2197 GCA_964591025.1 uncultured Chthonomonadaceae bacterium | reverse complement strand
GCGTTGGGTCAATGGGTGATGTAAACTGCCAAAACTGCCCTCCGCCCTTCTCCTTTGAGAGTGGAGTAGAGAGCCGCAAGGTGTTTTTGAGCGAAAATTCCGACAACCCTGAACTGTTACGGCAGGAAGGAAAAACAGCCCCTAATCGCGTATCACCGTTTACCAGAAAAATTAAAAGTGTTTTGGTGAGGAGAAAGACCGTGATTTATCGTGTGAGTGTGCTAATTTTCCTGATGCTGTTGTCGTTCTTCGTGCGGGCGGAGGCGCAGGAGACGGACGCCGAGCGAGTACGCAAGGCACTGAGATTGCCAGTGATTAGTAGTGAATTTGCTCTCGATTCCGAAAAAATCGACGATGAAGTTGCCCTTTTCATTGAATCGAAAGGCTATGACCGGCAAATCAGAGAATTACGAAGCCGCCTTGCGACAAAAGATTCCGATCCCAATTTGTGGGCGCAAATCGGCTTGCTTCATTTCCGCAACAACAATCCCCAACAAGCAAAAGCGGCATACGCCAAAGTGGAAACGCTTGTGCGTGCAAAACTCAAAACAGGTGATAAATTGCCCTCCGTCGAAAAAGCAAAACAGATGGCACTCTTGGGAACGGCATTGGACAAACTGGATAAAAAGACCGAGGCGGGAAAACTTCTGCGTGATGCGGTGAAACTCGCTCCGAAAGAATGGAGTGTTTGGCGTGATTTAGGCAAATACCTTGCGTCGCAGTTTATAGTGACTCTTTACGACGAAAGCCAAAGGCAAAGTATGATGCAGGGTTTGCCGCCAGTTGCCAGTCCTGAGCGATCAGAACGCACCTTGAAACTCACGACCGAGGCGACGGAGTGTTTTGATCGCGCCGTCGCCTTGGCTCCTCAGCGAAGCGAACCGTATGTTAATCGTTTCTCGCATCGGGTTTCTATCGCGATGGCCCGTCACTTTGCCCAACTTACTCTTCCCTCAGAGGCAGGAGAACAATTTCGAGCGATGTTCATGGCAATGCTTTTGCCGGAAAGTCAGCAGGACCTGCGGAATGCGTCTCTTTATGGTGAAACGGCGTTTTCCAAAGGGGCACCTGTCCTGTCCGCACTGATGTTCAGCGCAATCGAATACGCTCAAAAGAATCCCAGCCTTTCATCAGAAGACTCTACTGCGAGTTTATTGGGAAAGCACTATGCCTCCTACCCGGATGCGACCCGCGCCGTTGTCGAAAAAGCTCTCCCCGCTCTCGGCAAAATCGCAGACAGCGATCCCAAACAGAGGGCAGTTGCGGAGGCGATACGCGGGGTTCTTTTCATACTCATGGGACAGCACACACAGGGAATCACTCAAACGCGGGCAGCTCTGAAAGAACGACCAACATATCTCTTGCTCTGGAATCTGGTCATTAGTTTCGCTCTTGCTGACAAGAACCTCGCCCTGCTCGAAGAGATACTCAACGAGGCGGTCAAAAAGTCCGATACACCCCGCAATCATATTTTGCTGGCAAAGGTCTATCAAAACACAGGGCGGCAAAAGGAAAAAACGCAGCAGGTCGAGTTAGCTCTCAAAAAGGAACCGAATGATCTGCTTGCCTTGCTGTCCGCTGCGACGCTCGCTTTCCAAAGCGGAAGTGCAACAGATTTCAGCAAAGCCGTAAGCTATCTCAAGCAGGTGGATAATCTACCGAACAAAGACCCAAAACTTTATTCCCATTACGAAATTCTGCGTGGCGTCCAACTGATTCTGATAGGCAAGAAAGACGAAGGCACGGAACGTATTCAAGCTGTTGCCAATGCCGACAAAGAAAATGAACAGGCGCGTGACCTACTAATGGCACTCAAACCGTAAAGTAAGGAATCAGTGATGCGTGATGTTTTTCCTGAGCGGATCGAGACAGAACGGCTGATCATTCGCACCCCGCGTCCCGGTGACGGGGCGGAAGTCAACGCTGCCATTCGTGAAACTTACGCCGACCTGCATCAATGGATGGATTGGGCAGACCATGTGCCGGAAATCGCGGAGACCGAAGAAAACCGACGCTGTGCCGCTCACAACTTTAGGGCGGGTGAAGATTTCTGTGTTCAGGCATATCTCAAGTCAACTGGCGCGTTGGCGGTTTGTGCGGGACTGCATCCGATGAACTGGCAGGTTCCCAAGTTTGCCATTGGCTATTGGTGTCGGACCGGTTATCAAGGTCAGGGCTATGTGACGGAAACGGTACG
>CAZPZP010000801.1:0-2199 GCA_964591025.1 uncultured Chthonomonadaceae bacterium | reverse complement strand
GAACCCTTTTGGTGATCGTCCGACTCACAACTGCGTCGTCCGTAGGACGTCTGTTTTTCAGGCGGGTACGTTCTTGTACCCGAACTTGCTCAAATGGATTCGCCCCTGATGAGACAATGGGGCAGGAATAATGCGTATCCAAAGGGAATTATCTCAAATCTAACTGAAACCTTGCTCCATCGAGGAAAACTCCATGCCTCAACGCCGATTACTCATTGATCTCGAAAATGTACCGACAAGCGATTATAACTTGTTGCCTGAAGATTTTTTTGTCACCGTGTTTTTGGGCAACAAACAGCACTGTGTTTCCATAGGCTTGTTCGATGCGGCGATTAGTTGGGGAAAACGTCTTGATGTAAAGAAAATACCACATACGGGCAAAGATGCCCTCGACATTGTTCTTGCATTTCATATCGGTTGTCTTTCTATGCATTTTCCAAATGACGAATATTTCATTTTGTCTAAAGATAAAGGGTATGAGCCAATTGTTGAACTGCTAAACCAGAAAAGTGTTTTTTGTCGTAGAATCGAAACTCTATGTGAAATTTTCACGGAGGGAAATGCCCTCAATATTCAGGAGCAAACCACTCTGGATATGCTATGTATACCACAGTATACTGATCCGCATGAGTATGCAAGAGGAAAGTTGAAACCAATGGTAGGAAGACCTAAGACCGCCAAAACGCTCAGAAATCATATCAACGCAATGTTCAGACAATCAATAGTGGGTGACACACGCGAGAATGTCTTGTCTCGTCTCTACACAGACAAGATCGTAGTCGAAAAAGACGGCAAATTGATTTACTGCTTTCCCACTGAGGAAAAACCATGAACGCACCCGGCTGGGCTTTTAATTTGATGGTGCTTGCGGCGGGCATTTTGCTGTTCTGCGGTATTGGAGCGGTTTTGGCACTTTTCTACTGGTTTTCGCCCGCTCGCCGCGAAGCCAAAAACGCTCAACGCCGTGTCCCCAATAACCCAATGACCCAACGACCCAACGACCCAAGACCCGGCGCGTTTGCAAGTCAGGGAATTCCTCGCACGCAATCGGCGAACTGGCGCGGTATTCCCGAAAACGAGCGCGGCGCGTCATTTTTTTCGGGGCGGGCGGCGAATGTGCGCGATATGCACACGACGACGGTGAGTGTTGGCGGGCGTCGGCGGCGGGTTTTGGTGGACAATGACGATCATGCGATTTTGCAAGCCGGAATGATGCCTCCCTTTTTGATGTTTCCGTTCGTGGGCGGATATGTGCCGTGGTACGCTTATCCCGATTATAATCCTTACAACGACTACGGCGGTGCGATGCCCGGCGATTATCTGCCGTATGAGCAGGTTCCGCCGCAGTATTGGGAGGAGCAGCCACCTATCGCCGATTACGCCTATACGCCCGATCAAGAGAATTTTCAGGACTATGCGGCGGGGGTGGCAATAGGAGCAATGGATACGGAAAACACCGTCGCGTTCGAGGACGTGTATCGCCCCGGTATGCCCGACGCGGGAGGCTATATCGAGCCGTATGGAGACGAAACCGCTGTCGATCCGCTCGGTGATCCCGCCGATGTGTATGGCAGAAATGATGACCCATTAGGCGATCCGGCAGACTCCGGTTTCGATAATGGCGATCCGCTTGGCGACCCTGCCGACTCGACGAGTGATTTCGGGAGTGGCGATACCTCGTCGAGTTTCGATACTGGCGGGTTTAGTGCCGGAGGATTCGACGCCGGTTCTGGTTCATCCGATGCCTCCTAAGAATCTCTGTCAAAAGTCTTTGCATTCCGCATTTTTCGCGTCCGAAGGACGCACTGCGGCTTGCCCGCCCCCGTCTGAGGAATTCCTTGTTGCTGTCCAAATCTCGTTGCTGTGAATTTGCCTCTTGTGCGGGCATTGAAAATACCCGGCACGATGGCGTTCCGCCAAGCGTCCTTCGGACGCACCTCATATTGAGGGTGTTCCCGTCCGAAGGACGGTTGTCCGCAGGACATACAGGCGGGTACTTTCAGTACCCGACAACGGGGTATTTTCAACCCCCGCTCATTCGGAGCAACGAGAATTGGACGGCAACAAGGAATTTCGCTGCTAGGGGCGTACCGCCGTGCCGTGCTTCGCACTCAAATTCCAGTGCAGAGTTATCACTCACGTTACGCAGCGGGTACTGAAAGTACCCGGCAAGAAAGTACAAGCGTCTTTACCTCACCC
>CAZPZP010000800.1:0-2206 GCA_964591025.1 uncultured Chthonomonadaceae bacterium | reverse complement strand
CGCAGTTGGGTCTGTCGCCCGACGCCGTTTGTCGGGCAGTTGCCGCCTTGAGTTACGGACGGTTTGTCTGTGCGGATTTGCTCACCGACTGGAACGGTCTTGTCCAGAAGGAAGAGCAGTGGTTCGCCAACGAGTACGAGGGCTACTCTCCGGTGGCGTGCGACACCACGGGGTTCTTCCGTCCCCATCTGACCGGCTGTCGGAGCAAACATTATACCGGCGATGCTCGTGCCGCTCTGCCCGCCGTCGTTTTCGGTTTGGTCGCTCGTGTCGGCACGGTCTGTGGCGTGCAGGTTCCGCTCTTGCGTCATATTCTGCTCTTGCGTCATATTCTGCGCGAAAGCAATACGAAAGACTGTGAAGCCGACCTCAAGCGCAGACTACTCTCTCAGGCGGGCAAGACCCTCTCCGAGAAGGAAGTCCTCGTCGCCGATGCCGGATTTGGACTTGCCGATGTCCTCGCAAGGGGCGTCAAGAACTTTGTCGTGCGGGTGGCGCAGAACTTCACGGCACGCCAGAACATCCTTTGAAAATTTCTCTTCGAAGGGGACGCTTCCAAGCGGATATAAATTTTAGGCAGGAACTTCAACATAGACAGGAGAAGGTCTGCTGACACTTAATCTTGCGCCCGAACTTGAAAACTCGTTGCGGACATTGGCACGGAAGAAGGGGATTGAGCCGGCAGCGACGGCAATCCAACTTTTTCTTGAGAAACCAAAGAAGCCATCGAAGAGTCAATAGGAACTGAGGAGAACACAATGAAATTTGCATTTTTAGGCTTAACATTGATTTTGGGAGCAGGGACTGCCATCGCTAACGCCTCGAAAGAGACACCGAAATCAAACAACTGGCCTCAGTTTCGCGGCGTGCAAGCATCGGGAATCGCGGAGGGCAAGGAACTTCCCATCAAATGGGACGTGGAAAAAGGTGAGGGCGTCCTGTGGAAAACCGCCATTCCCGGCTTGGGACATTGCAGTCCGATTGTCTGGGACGACAAAGTTTTCATGACCACTTCCATCAGCGGCAAAGAGAAAGCGGAACTGCGAGTCGGGCTCTACGGCGACATTGCGCCCGTCGAGGACAGCACCGTTCACGAGTTCAAGGTCTACTGCGTCAACAAAAACACCGGCAAAATCCTGTGGGAGCGTACCGCTCTCAAAGGCGTCCCGAAGGTTCAGCGACACACCAAATCTACGCATGCCAGCCCGACAATGGCAACCGACGGCAAATACGTGGTCGCGTTTTTTGGCTCGGAAGGCTTGTACTGCTACGATATGAAGGGCAGTCTGAAATGGAAGCACGATTTCGGGGTTCTCGATGCGGGCTACTATATGGTTCCCTCAGCACAGTGGGGGTTTGCCAGTTCGCCGGTGATTCATAATGGGCGCGTCATAGTGCAGTGTGATGTGCAGCAAAAGCCGTTTCTTGCCTCGCTCGATGTGGCGACGGGAAAAGAGATTTGGCGCACGCCTCGCACCGATGTTCCGACATGGGGCAGCCCGACGGTCATCGAGATCGCAGGGCGTCCTCAGATCATCGTCAACGGCTGGAAGCATATCGGCGGCTACGATTTTTCGACGGGTAAGGAAATTTGGAGGCTGACAGGCGGCGGCGATATTCCGGTTCCGACTCCAGTGTATGGCAAGGGCTTGCTGTTTATTACCAACGCACACGGCTCGATGGCTCCGATCTATGCCATTAAAGCGGACGTTGCGGGCGGCGACATTTCGCTGAAACCGAAAGAGACCTCCAACGCCAGCATCGCATGGTTCACGCCGCGTGACGGAGCCTATATGCAGACGCCGATTGTCTACGGCGATTATCTGTATATCTGCCGCGATAATGGAGTTGTCGGCTGCTATGAGGCAAAAACGGGCAAGCGACTGTACAACGAACGGCTTGGAACCGGACGCAACGGCTTTACGGCGTCATCCGTCGCAGGAGACGGCAAACTCTATTTTACCAGTGAGGACGGCGACATTTACGTGGTGCAAGCCGGAGCCGAGTTCAAGTTGCTGTCCGTCAATCCGATGGATGAGGTCTGCATGGCGACCCCCGCCATCTCCAGTGGCGTCCTGTTCTACCGCACGCAGGGGCATCTCGTCGCTATTGGCAAGAAATAGCAGATTTCCTGCACGTTGCTTCTCATCAGTGAGAAGCAACGTGCAAATTCGTTGCGCCAAAAGAAATCTCTTGAATTTCCATT
>CAZPZP010000799.1:0-2216 GCA_964591025.1 uncultured Chthonomonadaceae bacterium | reverse complement strand
GCCGGTTTGTGTGCGTTCAGCATACTGAGGGGCGACAGCATTTTCTCATAAACGGGAAGTGTTGGGGCAAGCCAGACGGTTCCGGTTCCGCGAAATGTCTGTAATAGCCCTTCGCCGCTGGTCACCGCGCCGACGTAGGAGTTCGAGGCTTTTTCGACAGTAAAATGCACATCGCCGGTACGCAGCAGCGCGAACGAGCCATCCACTTGAAGCGTCTCGTTGTTGAGTTGTATCGGAATGATCTCGTTGAGGGCAACAGGGATACTCAACACGATTACGCCGCTGCCGCTGATTTTGGTCTGATAGCGTCCTTCGCCGCCCGCCATTCGTGCCGAAAAACTCTCGACTTTGTGCGCCCCAACACTGACCGAGTCCTCACAGCACGCGAACAAGCCCTGATCGGCATAGAACGTCTCGTCTTTGATCTCCATCAGCCAGTAGTGGTGGAAACTGGGTTCAAGATAGAGTTCGCCGACGCCTTTATACATCGGCTTGAAGAGGGTTTCGCCGGTTCGTGCCGCCGCGATTGCGCCTCGCAGTAAGCCGCCGACCCCGCCGCCGGTTCCCGTATCGCTCTGCATTTCGATATTGCCGCGCAGAAATTGGAGCGCACCGGGTTCCGTTCGCACGGCATCGTTGTTGAGGCGAATACGAAGTTGGCGCAACCGCGCCCCGGAGCGATTGAGTGTATACAATTGCTCGGCACTGCCGGGCGTACCGTTGCCGTGCAGTTCATGATATTCGAGTAGCTCGAATACGGTTCCGCCGCGTGTCACGCTCTCTTTGACATCGAACGGCGGTTTGTCTTGTGCATTGTCCATTGCAGTCTCCTTGAAGTTACAGTCGGTCTTGCTCAAAGTGATAGGGTGCGCCCTGCCCATTTGCGGCAGAAACGCGAGTGTTCCTTACCTTTATACCGCAATTCGACGGACTTTGATTTCATCCTCAGAGCCTTGCCGCACGAAACTTTTCCTCTCCTGCACCTTATCCCATATAAAATTGGGGAACCTTCCCGCGAATAATGCTGTACTCTGTGCCATTTGGTATGGATTATGCACAGCAAGAAAGCGAGTGTTCTACAGAGAGACCCAAATACCTGCTGTCTCTCGCCGAGAATGTATTCGGTACAATACTCAAAAGGAGAAAATGATGCAAAACACTGCCACGCGCTCACTGTTGGGCGGCTTGATGCTCGCCGGTTTCGGTACGATGGCAAATGCCCAATTGACAACGACACAAACCGACCTCAACCCGACAACGACCAACTACGTTCGGGACGGAGTCATCTCCCCGAACGAATATGGCACGGGGAATACCTATAGCTTTACAGGAGGCGGTACGGGCTTCGGCGGAACCGTTGGCGCCGGTACTCTGTACATGGATTTCGACGCCACCGATCTCAAAGTCGGCTTGCAGCTTGGTGGTAATCTCAACGACATTGCCGTTATCTATTTCGATACCAGACCCGGCGGCTTCACCGACGCAACCATGAGTGATGGAGCGGATGGTTCGCGCAGAGTCATCTCCAACCTCGCACGTGATACCGAGGAGGGCTTCCCTTTTCTGGCGGACTACGCGCTGGCTATCGGCAACTTTGGTACAGTCACCTTCGAACTGGCTGGCGGTTCATTGACGTTCCAACAGTTCGACGGAACATTCACTGGCAACAGCTCCGCAACTGCACGCGAGGTCTCTATTGCCAAATCAGCCTTCAATATCGGCGGCAGTTTCGATTTCTTTGTGGCTTATGGATCGGATACAAACTTCCTCTCCAACGAGTCCATCCCGGCACAAGCGTTCAACGCTGACGGCAATCCCGGCACCGGCGATGCGGCTAATCCCGTCCAATATACAAACTTCAACCGCTTCCAAGCCGTGCCGAGTCCCGCCGCATGGAGCGTGTTCGCGCTCGGTGGCTTGCCAATTTTGAGTGCTTTACGCCGCCGACACCGCAAGTAAATTGCATCCCCACCTCTCGCAGCGGGGATTTTAACCCCCCGCTGCGAGAGGTGAGTTATTTCTGTTTACAAACCTTCCGGCGAAGTCATAGCGAGGCGCGATTCTCAATTTACTCTGACTGCCAAAAAGCGATTCGATGCTTTGCGCTCGGAAAATTCGTCTATTAATAGTTAGTAGCTCACCTTACGCAACGGAAAGCCAGAGGGCGTGTCTGACGGTATAATAGCGTCATGGACAAGCACCTTCTCGACATCTAC
>CAZPZP010000798.1:0-2217 GCA_964591025.1 uncultured Chthonomonadaceae bacterium | reverse complement strand
GGCATCGGTGCTTCCTGCTTCTTGCGCTTGCTTGTCGGCTCCGCTTTGACGGCGGAATTGTTGCCGCTTGTCACCGACGACGTGCGGCGTGCGCCCGCTTTCGGCTCCAATGTCCGCTCCAGCACCTGCTTGACATCTGTCGCAAAGTAAATTTTCATCTCCTTGCGGATTTCGTCCGGTGATTATCCGAGTGTTGGAGGTAAACTTTATCATCAAATGTGAAAGTTTGCGGAGGCACTATGATTCATCTTTGGCAGGGCGATTGTTTAAAGCATATCAGGCAACTCAAGGAAAATGGAATTTTAGTTGATCTCACGTTCCTTGATCCTCCGTTCAATCAGGGCAAGGATTATGCTTGCGCGGATGATGATCTGCCAGAAGAAGATTATTGGGCTTGGATGCGTGAGATTTGTCGCGGCGTTTACGATAATACTTCGCCCGGCGGCGCAATCTATTTTATGCAGCGCGAAAAGAACACGGAAGCAACTCTTCATACTTTGCGCGAAACGGGCTGGGACTTCCAAAACCTGATCATCTGGCTCAAGACAACATCAGCAGTTCCAGGACAAAAACGCTACGGTAAACAATATCAGATTATCACTTTTGCTACCAAGGGTAGATCGCCTCGTGTGTTTAACCGCCTTCGGATTGATCCGCCCAAACTGCCTCATCATAAATTGGAACGCGAGAATGGAATTTTTGTCACGGATTGTTGGAATGACATTCGTGAGATGACTTCCGGCTATCTCGCAGGCGATGAAGCCCTTCGCAATGAGAGTGGCGAACGACTCCACAAACAGCAGTCTCCGGCTGCCCTTCTGCTTCGAATTGTGCTTTCCTCTTCACTGCAAGGCAATTGGGTGCTTGATCCATTTTCTGGGACAGGAACGACGGCAGTTGTCGCTGAGCAGTTAGGACGCAATTGTGTCGCGGTAGAACTTGATCCAAACAATGTCGAGATTATCCGTAAGAGACTCAAAGAACAACGCAATGCCGATTCGGTGTGCAAGTGGCACTCTTATTACCGTTACACGCCAAAGTTGGAAGCCATTTGGGATAAGGAGATTTCAACGCAGAAGGCAGAACAGCGTCAGATGACTTTATTTGAGGCACGGGGCGATTATGTCCATCCTTAAAGCCTATTTGCAGATTGCAGAGAGATTAAGTCAGACCTCTGACGTCAAGACCAAATTGTCATTGGACGAAATTGCGAGTGCTTGTGATCACTATGCTTACATCGGCGCAAGGAAATTTCTCAAACAAGAGACACTCAATCGTGCGGAACAGTTGCCGAACAAAACAGGAACGACGCCTGAGAGTTGGATACAGCAATGGTATGGAGGGCGAAAATGGGAAACCGACTCTGGTGTCTTTCCTGATTTTGTGTTGGCATATCAAAACAATGGAGCTTTTGGCGATGGCGCACTGCTGGAACTCAAAGATGCAAAAGGCGCATCTATTGCATCATTCAATTCGACTTTGCCCATCGCTCGAAAAGCATTGAGCGGTTTGAGCCTATTGGTAGGCGGTTCTGTCAAACGGTGGGATACACCATTCGCACAACAGACAGGTTATCCTGATGAACGCGACTGCTTCTACTTGATTCGTACTTACTGCGAAAACTCTGCCAAAGTGCGTATGTCACTGGTTCAAGGCACTTTCTTTGAGACGCTTTCCACGCAGGAATTGCTCAAAGCGGTGTGGCAGGAGCTTCTTCGCGGCAAAGCCACCGAAACGGAATTGGAGCAAGTTGCCGAAGTTCTTTCTCGAATTGACCGCACGGATATTTCCTCCACACGCCGCATCATCGGGGCATCTATCAAACCGCGGCTGCGATTGATGAGCGAAATCGAAGCCGAGGGCAATCCGCATACTTATGATGAAATTCCTCCGCGCACTTTCAATCTGATTGTCAAGCCGAATACAGACAAATACGACGAATTCCAACAGATGCTCGATGGTTGGGCGCAACAAGAGGGGTTGCAATTGAGGTGGAGAAATCAAGGCGAATGTGAATTATCTTCGACCAACACTGTCCTGATAGTTCATGTTTTCCCGATGAAACATAAGCGAAACGGTATTCATTGGGTGTGTCAGACGAAACTTCCAGAGAACAGTTGAACGCCATCAGTTCCCTTCAAAAAGTCTTTGATGGTTAATCAATATCACACAAAATAAAGCCGTCCCGATTTCTAAGTCTGTGAAATCGGAACGGCA
>CAZPZP010000797.1:0-2220 GCA_964591025.1 uncultured Chthonomonadaceae bacterium | reverse complement strand
AATTTGGCGCGTGAGGCAGGAATAGCCCGAAGCGAACGCGAACACTACCCTATCGAAAAATTCGCGCAAGGGAGAGCAAACGGTGATTCGAGGCAAAACAGCAGTAATTTTTTTGGCAGTCGCAGGAGCAGGAATTTTGGGCGCGGCGTTGGCGCAGAGCAACACACAGGCAAAAGGTCTGCGGAATATCGTCAGCATATCTTCGCCCATCGAGAAAGTGGCGACGGGGTTCCAGTTTACGGAAGGTCCGCTGTGGATTGCCGACACGCAGGGCAAAAACGGCAGGCTGATCTTCTCCGATATTCCTGCCGACACGATTTTTCAATATACGCCGGGCAGTGAGAAGCCCACCGAGTTTCGCAAGCCGAGTGGCAATACCAACGGCAATACGCTCGATCTGGACGGCAAAGTCTTGTGCTGTGAGCATAGCAATCGGCGCGTCAGCCGCATGGAGGCAGACGGCACAGTGACCCCACTGGCAGAACTTTACGAGGGCAAGCGGTTGAATAGCCCGAATGATATTGTTGTTCGCAAAGACGGCAGTATCTATTTCACTGACCCGCCGTATGGCATTCAGAAAGCACAGGAAGAACTCGGCTTCTCTGGTGTCTATCGTATCGCCCCCGACAAAACCCTTCAGTTGCTAGTCAAAGATTTTGTGCGCCCGAATGGGATTGCGCTTTCCCCTGACGAGAAGAAACTTTATGTCAATGACACCGAAAAGCAGCATATTCGGGTCTTCGATATTCAGCCCGACGGCAGTATTGCCAATGGCAAAGTTTTCGCCGAAATGAACAGCAAAGAGGCGGGCGGCGCGGATGGAATGAAGGTGGATGTCAAGGGCAACGTCTACTCTACCGGACCCGGCGGCGTTTGGATATACGACAGCAAAGGGCAGTTGCTCGGCAAAATCTCCCCGCCGGAAGTTTCCGCCAACATCGGCTGGGGCGGAGACGATAACAAGACGCTCTATATGACCGCGCAGACGAGCCTCTATCGTATCAATCTCAAAATCGCCGGTACGCGCCCGAACGTCAGGAAAAAGCGATGAGCCTGACGCGGCGCAGTCTGCTGGCACTGCCGCTGATTGGCGCGGCGGGATGCCGGTTCCCACCCAAAGGCGCGAAGGTAACCGAACTGGAGGTTGCGGTTTTCGAGGGCGGCTATGGTCTGGACTGGCATCGCG
Source organism: uncultured Chthonomonadaceae bacterium (assembly GCA_964591025.1). Lineage (GTDB taxonomy): Bacteria > Armatimonadota > Chthonomonadetes > Chthonomonadales > Chthonomonadaceae > CAZPZP01. The sequence continues at coordinate 1,034 of CAZPZP010000797.1, read as the reverse complement.
GCGTCGCCCGTGCGTATGAGCAGATTCGCCCCGATGTGCGGGTCAATTTGTGGGGCGATCCGCGTGTGGACGAGAAGATCAAGCCACGCATTCTCCGCAAAAATCCGCCCGATCTCGCCTCCTGCGGTCTGCCCGCATGGAAACTCATTACGGCAGGCAAACTCTATCCGATGGACTCCGCGCTCGATTCGCCTTCGTATGGGCAACCCGGAAAGTCGTGGCGCGAAACCCTCACCAAAGGCGTCGCGGTAGATTTCGTCTATGAAGGCAGGACGTTCGCCGCGCCGACCAATCTCAACGCCGAAGTCTGCTGGTACGACAAGCGGCTATTTCGGAAAAACGGCTGGCAGCCTCCGCAAACGTGGGACGAATACCTCGCCTTGTGCCAAAAGATCAAAGCGACGGGAATTGCGCCGCTGGCGTTTCAGGGCAAATATCCGATCTATTCGTGGTGGTTGCTGCTTAATGTCTATATGCGGCTGGTTCCGTTCGAGACGTATTATGCGATGCAGGACTTGAAGCCGGGCGCGTTTACGAGTGCGGAGTTCGTTCAGGCGGCAACAATGGTGCAGGAGATGGCGACCTCCTACTTTCAGACGGGCGCGATGGCGATGACGCATACCGAAAGCCAACTGGAATGGGTCAATGGACGTGCCGCCATGGTGTGGTGCGGCTTGTGGCTGAAAAACGAGATGAAAAAGGCACTGCCGGACGGTTTCGAGATGGGGTGCTTTGCAGTGCCAAAGGTGACGGGCGGCAAGGGGAATCAGACGGCGGTGTTCGGCGGCGGCGGCGAGAATTTCTTTGTCTTCAAAGACGCCAAAAACCCCGAACTTGCCCTCGACTTCCTCAAATTTCTGCTGAGTCGGGAGAACGCACAAACCTACGTCCAGCGGCTGGATACCCTTTCGACGGTCAAAGACTGCACGGACGGCATCACGATTTCGCCGGAACTTGCGGGCGCGGTAAGTGTGGTTAAGGGCAGTTCGCGCATCTTCAATGATCGGCTGGCGGGGCTGTATTTGGAGTTCGGG
>CAZPZP010000796.1:0-2235 GCA_964591025.1 uncultured Chthonomonadaceae bacterium | reverse complement strand
GAATGGCACAACCCGAATCTACCTTCCGCAAAATTGATGATCTTAAAATTCGTTTATGGGCTGCTGCCGACAGAATGCGCGGTCACATGGACCCGGCGGAATACAAGCATATTGCTCTTGGCTTGATCTTTCTCAAGTACATTTCCGAAGTCTTCCAAGAAAAATACGACACACTTGTTGCAGAGTCCAAGACTTCCTACGCCGAACCGGAGGACAGCGATGAGTATCTGGCAGAAAACATCTTCTGGGTTCCGAAAGAAGCGCGATGGCAGCATTTGCAAGAACAGTCCAAAAGTACGACAATTGGACAGGCAATCGACAACGCAATGCTTGAGATCGAACGCTTTAACGTGTGTATGACCCGTGTTGCGGTTCCGCCGGAATGTTTGTGCAAGCCGAGAAATTTGTCGAAAATCATGCTCGCCTGAAGCATATTGACCCCAAAAAAGCCCGCCGAGAAATCTCGATCTTTGGTCAGGAGAGCAACCCGACAACGCTGAAACTGGCAAAGATGAACCTTGCCATTCGCGGCATCGAGGCGAAATTGGGAGAGACAGCGGCAGACACATTTCGTAAAGACCTGCACCCCGACCTTCGCGCCGACTTCATTCTCGCCAATCCGCCATTCAACATGAGCTATTGGGGCGCGGAACATTTGCAGAACGATGTGCGCTGGAAAGATTTTCCCATGCCACCCGCCACGAATGCGAACATGGCGTGGGTACTGCATATCCTGCACCATCTCACGGCAAACGGCACGGCGGGCTTTGTGCTGGCAAACGGTTCGATGTCCTCCAACACGGGCGGCGAAGGCGACATTCGGCGCAAAATCATCGAAAAGGACTTTGTGGACTGCATGATCGCTCTGCCGAGCCAACTGTTTTTCGGGACGCAAATTCCGGCGTGTCTGTGGTTTCTGACGCGGGGCAAGGCGGGCGCAAACGGCTTCCGCAATCGGCAGGGCGAGACCTTGTTCATAGACGCTCGCGGAATGGGGCGCATGGAAAGCCGCACACTGCGCGTGCTGGATGACGCCGACATTCTCCGCATTGCCGGAACCTATCACGCATGGCGCGGACAGACGGAATACGGGGAATACGCCGACATTGCGGGCTTTTGCCGGAGCGCGACCCAAGACGACATGGCAGCGCACAATGGGGTACTGACACCCGGCAGGTATGTGGGCGCGGAAGAAGCCGAGGACGACGGCGAACCGTTCGCGGAGAAATTCGCTCGCCTGACCGCACAACTCGCGGAGCAGTTCGCCGAATCCGCCCGGCTCGAAGCCGCCGTTGTCGAAAATCTGCGGAGCGTAGACATTGGCACAGCGTAGATTCAAGCGGATATGTATATTGACGGAGGCGTTGGAACCGCATCCCATCAGCGCGACAATCTTTGCGCCGTTTGTTGCAACCGGGTTAGGAGGAACGCCGGACGCCGGAACACAGACAACGGAGTTTGCGGTCACGCTGGAGAATATCGGCACGGCAGGAACGCGCACCCACCGTCTGAGCCTTCAATGGCAGGGCGCAACTGCTTTGCCGCAGCCGTATTCTATTCAGGAGTATGTGATAACAGAGTGGGCAGCGTGCGGCATCGCGTGTGCTGTCTTGTGGCACTATACAGAACTGAGGGTCATAGACACGGCAAAACGCGGGCAGGGATTCGATTATTGGGTCAAGGGCGAAACACAAGAACAGGGATTGGAAGTGAGCGGCATACTGTCGGAGGATGCAGGCGAAATGCAGAGACGGCATCGGGAGAAACGCGAGCAGCTGTTCTCGTCTTTGATGGTTGGCGGTTATGTCGTGATTGTCGGATTGGCGCGGCGTGAGATCATTGTCTCATACCACGCGCCGCAGGAGGCAGGAAGATGAATGCAGAAATCTCAATCAAGGGTATGGAACCGGAATGGCTCGCCAAAGAGGGCGCAAAGTCCAACAAGTTGATCCGTGCGCGGATGACGGAACAGATGGGCGACGTGGATAAGGCAATGACGCTGTATGCAGAAGTGGCGCAGGAAGAGGAACAACTCTACGCCTACTGCCGCAGCCTCGGTTTGATAGAAAAGTCGTGGATTAAAGCCATCAGCGCGGCAAGCTGTTGGGATGCGGCGGGCGACCTGTACCGTGCCTTGCAGGGCTACGAGTCTCTGCTCAACGACCCGACGCTGACACCGAGAATGCGAACTCAAGTCTGCGACCTCGCCGAAAAACTGCGCGAGCGGCGGCGGCA
>CAZPZP010000795.1:0-2237 GCA_964591025.1 uncultured Chthonomonadaceae bacterium | reverse complement strand
CAACCAATCCGCCTTTGCTGTGTCCCACCAGATTGACTTTGTCGGCATATGTATTGTGAAGTGCTAAGTTGACACGCTCATCTAATGCTGTTGCTCCTTCTGCAAGCGAATCGATATTTCTTCGATACCGCAATGTGTATAGTGTCGGGTATGTCACCCCCGGTCCTCTTGTTTGATAACCACGCTCAACTAAAAAGTCTTCCAACCCGCCGTTATTATCGTTGTGGAAGGTCAAATCTCCACCCATAGCGTCTTTGTAGAAAAGGTCAATTCCAGGCACGAGGATAGTAGGCAGGAGTATAGTAAAAGGTTGGTTGTGGTTCGTGTAGCCGACGGTATCAATAGTTGCCGTTGCCCGCACATTGAAAATTTGTTTTTCACGGAATTTTTGAACACCTACCCTCCCGAAATCAATCAAAAACACCTGCTGGATTGATGTCGAGGAAGCTGCCACCTGAGTATACGCTTCTGATGTAGTATTTTGGCTAACTTCTCTACCGTTGATCACTGCGTCAATAGCCAGCGATTTGGAGTAGGTTGGGCTATAATCGAATGTTGCAGACAAAACAACGCGTAGTGTATGCGAGTCAGCCATGCGAATATCATATATGCGGACATAGGGCAAACCGGGAACGGGCGGGGGCGTCCCGCGAAATTCCCACTTCATGCTGTCGAAGCCAATGCGCTTGGAGAGATATCGCTCGTTTGTGAGGTCAACGAGGCGGACAAAGCCGCCTTGTCCCTGTGCAAAATTATAGGTTCCGAGAGAAACCCACTGATCAAAGTACACAGATTGATTGACAATAACATCTCTTTGCCCGCCATTGAAAAAGACCGTATAGCGTGCTTGAGTCGTGTCGGCATAGTTGCGCGGGATATAGGCGAAAACTTCGTAATTGCCGGTTTGAGGCAGGTTGGGACGCCAATCGCCGTAATTGTCAACGCTGAGCGGCGGAGCGTTGTTGCGGGTATACAGCATTTGCCCGTCAAGCCCGAAACCCGTTGCAGTACGCCAGTAAGAGGGTGTGCCGAAGCGCGTGAAATTCGCGCTTTGCTCGGAAACAGTGATCGTTTGAGCGAGAACAGATGCCGACGTAACCAGCGACATCAGCAATGTCATCAATGCGATGGCGAAAAGGTGCCAGCGTCGTGGTGTAGAATGTGGATCAGAATGAGAAGGACGAATCATTTTGCGTGTCTCCTTTAGGAACAGCGTTGAGAAGCCTGACAATGCAGGGTAGTTTCTGGGCAACGTTGCAAACTCTTGTGATTTTGCAAGCGCACTTATACGTTCTGCTTCGCGCTCAATGAAAAACGTAGCATTTTTGATGAAAAATCCGGCAGTTCTTTGAAGTGCTATTGCGCTCCTTTCTATTTTTGCAGTAGAATTTGTTGGAAACACTCTGTTCTTCTTGAAAACTCAGCAACTGTTGACAAGTGATGCGGCATTTTCCAAAGGCAACTCCAACCACTCACCATTATGTACGGTTTGGAAGGCACTTGTCCAAAACATAAAGTTAAACTATTTGTCTACCTGTTTGCACTGCCGGAATTCTTTGCACAAAGGACGTACTCAGACGATGAAACATTCCTGCCGATGCGGCAAAAAAGACGATTTCAAGGCATGGTTTGAGATGGAACGCGCCTGTTTCCAACGCAGTCCTGAGTGGCGCGAGAACGCCATTCAGGAGTGGAATACCCTCTTTGATCACGGCGTCTTTCATACTCTTGTTGTCGAAGGACAGAACGCAAGGGACAGCACGAGTATGCTGGCATTCGGCGGCACAGTCTTTGTCACCCAAGCGTATTCTCGCTGGCTCCGAGAGGGACAGCCGCCCTACCCATTGAGACATTTGCTGGAGTTATTGCCGGATGGTTCTTCTCCCCTGCTTTGCCCCGCCGATTTAGCGCGAGCAAACAGCGAAGAAGGGCTGAGTGTCTTGATTACACATTGGACATGGGCGGAACCTTTGCTTTGCTCGCGGGAGGCTCAGGATGTCCGTACCATGCTCGAACAAAAATTTGCATCGACCTATCAAGGCTATCACGTTCGAGAAATGTTGTCCGAGGGCTTTGGTGAAGGACACAAAAGCTACTGCGAGGAGGCGGGTTTCTGTCTGCTCAATAACTATCATGAATACTACAAAACAACCTCACCCCCTCTACCGGAACATTACCCTTATCTGATGGGAGTGACAGAGGAAGAAGCGCGTCTCAAATTTGGCTGTGCAATTGGC
>CAZPZP010000794.1:0-2238 GCA_964591025.1 uncultured Chthonomonadaceae bacterium | reverse complement strand
TTATTACCCATTTCTCAATGCCATATTGGTAATTTCTGTCGCGATTGCGTCCAGAAGGGAAGAAAAATCAATACGCCCGCGTGACGCATGAATATCCCAAAAGCGTCCCCCCGTCGCTTTGGCGAGCCGTTCGTGACAACTGTTGTTGACTCCGAGCGCGTGCAGCGTGACTTCGGAAGCGATCAGCATTCGCTCGATCTCGGCAATGGCTTTGACATCGTTGCCAACCTCATCACTAATCAAAATCACGATGCGCCCACGCGGTTTGTCCTGCTCAAATACATTTAGAACCGTCTGAATGACGGGAAGGGTATCTTGTTTGCCGATATAACATCCCGACGTGCCGAGCCGCCCGATTCGCAGAATTTTGATGGCTTTCTTCAATTGTTCCGGCTCGCACAGTGGAAACACTTCCGTTTCATATCCGCTGAACACCCTTTTAATCGCAAAATCTACCAATCCCAAGCGGCAGTCAATTCCGCTTTGTGTCAGGACTTTTGCAAATTCCAAACACGAAGCTTTGACTCCCTGTAATTCTTTGCTCATACTTCCTGACGTATCCACCAAAAACACAATATCGGCTTCGATTTGCGAGGCGGCGGGCGCATTCTCCTGCTCTCGCGACACAAGGCGGACATCGAGAACGCTCTCTTGACGACTGCCGCTGCACGTCGCCGTAACAGTGAGCAGATCGGAGGCATCGAGCGCGAACCGCACATGAATTTCGGGCGTTCCTGCCGGAGCGGGCGGGATATTGCTCAACTCGAAGCTGCCAACCATCGCGTTCTCTTTGCACTGTATCCCTGCGCCTTGAAAAATTGCGACTGTAACCGCCCGCTGATTGGTCTGTTGCGTTGTGAAGCCGTCATATTCGACGACTTTGGGAACAGGCGTATTTTTCGGGATCAAAACATGGAAATGATCTGTCTCCTGCGAACGTCCTGAGCCGCGTGTCACCCGAACGCCGAGCGCGTGCGCCGTCACATTGGTGATCTCGATAGGAGTGAGATCGGGCGCGGGCGTCATCTCGGAACGCCGCCCTGTCGGTGCGGGAAGCCGCAACGAATTAGCGAAAATGGCTGCTCCGTGCGCGACAACTTCCTCGACCCGATCCGCCGCATAAGGCTCTTTGATCGCGGCAGTTAATCGCTGCCGTATAATAGGGCTGCGCGTCGAACCGCCAACCAAAATCACGCGATCAATGTCTTCGGCGGACATTTTGGCGTCCTGCATCACCTGCCGGACTTTATCGAGCGTTTGGTCTACCAACGGCGCGATCAATCGCTCGAACTCGCGGCGCGTCAGGGTCACTTCCAACGCTCTGCCCAAAATTTCGGGAACGATGACCTCGGCAGTCTCGGACTCCGAAAGGTCGAATTTCGCCTGTTCCGCCGCCTCTTTGAGTTTGCGCTGTGCCAGCATCGCTTGCGGGTCGGCGGCTTTTCGCTCTGTGCCGCGCAGTCTGGCAATCCATTCGCGTCCCTTGCGCCCCTCACGCCCGGCGTCACACTCCAAAACCCGCAAAAAATGTTCGACAATGAGAGCATCGAAATCATCGCCGCCGAGACGCGAGGCGCCATCCACGCCGATAACCTCGAACCGATTGCTCCGCACCAGCAAAATCGAAACATCGAAGGTTCCGCCGCCCAAGTCATAAACGAGCAGAGTTTGGTCGCGTCCTTTGTCGAAACCATAAGCCACTGCCGCGGCAGTCGGTTCGGGCAGCAGTTGCAGCACATTGAGTCCTGCGGCGAGACCGGCATCGAGGGTGGCTTGTTTCTGTGCGTTGGTGAAATACGCCGGAACCGTGATCACCGCATCGTTGACTTTGCCCTTCAATTCTTCTTCGGCGGCTTGCTTGAGACGTTTCAGTATTTCGGCACTCACCATCACCGGCGTAAACTGTCGCCCGCTGATCGTCCAGCGTGTTTTGGTATCGCCCATCGCTCGCTTCGCCGAAAGGATCGACTGATCCGGTTCGATGCGGGCGCGATTTTTGGCGGTAAGTCCGACGCTCAGCGTCCCGTCCGGCTTCACAGAAACAGCAGACGGCATCGTCGCACGCCCATCAACCATAATGGTCTGCGGTCTGCCGCCTTGCAGCACACTCACCACGGAGTTGGTTGTCCCCAAATCGATCCCAATCGTTCTGTTCAAGATGCTTTTCCTCTCCATGAAATCTCATTGAGGATTGATTACTTTACTGATGTTACGCGCACTCCTCCCGACAACGGCGTA
>CAZPZP010000793.1:0-2246 GCA_964591025.1 uncultured Chthonomonadaceae bacterium | reverse complement strand
CGCAACGCCCCTAGCGGCGGAATAAATTGTTGCTGTCTCCTGCATTGTCCAATGACCCAATTTACCCAATGACGGCTTTCATCGCGTCCAGAATTTGCGGTACGGCGACTGCCGCATTAAATTTGCGTTCGACTCGTTCCCGCCCCGCTTTGCCCATTGCAATTCGGCGAGGCGCATCGGACAGCAGACATTCCAACGCCTCGGCAAGCGCGTTTGGAGTTTCCGGCGGGATCAAAAAGCCGGTTTCGCCGTCGCGCACCATATCGGGAATGCCGCCCACCGCCGTTGTGATCACAGGACGCCCCGACGCCATCGCCTCCAAAACAACCCAAGGCGACATATCGGCGCGGGTCGGCATGACGAACAGATCGCAGTCGGCATAGAGTTGGAGGAGGCGCGGATCATTTGCCTTGAAATCGGTATGGGTCGTGACATTGTCCGGCAAATTGTCCGGCGGATGTTTCGTCACCAGATGCAGTTCGGCGACTTCGGCAAAGCGTTCGCGATACACGGCTAACAGAATATCGCCGCCCTTGCGCGTAAATTCGCCTCCGACAAACAAAATTTTAGGGCGATGGGCGGGATTTTCTTCGGGCTTCGGCAGATATTTCCACAATTCCAAATCCAAACCGACATTGATCGACGCGATTTTTTCCGTCGGAACGCCGCACTCTTTGGCGATTACCTCCCCTGCCCACTCGGAAAACGGCACAAACAGAGCGACTCGCTTCGCACACTTCTTTTCAAGAGCAAACCGGAACGCTCGCCGCGAGTCGGACTTTTGGCGTGTGCCGCCATAAGAACTGATCTCGTAACCCTGCGGCGGAAGCGGCGGATTGTCTTGGCTCCAAACGATGGCGGGCTTTCGGGCGAACCGACTTCGCTGGCACGCGTAAACGTAAGGCTCGTAGGCGTGAAACATCACGGCGTCGAGACGATTGAGTTGTCGCATGACGGTTCGCGCTTGGCGTTCCATAATCAGACGGGTTCGCAGGGCATAGGGCAGTTTGCGAAACGGATCGGGATCGAGATAATGCGAAAGCGGCGACCAAACACATTCCACGTCGGGATCACGCTCGGCATATTTCCGCAGATTGAGATAGCGGGTCATATTGCCCGCCGCCGTTGTCAGGACGAATCCGAATCGGTAGCGGCGGTTAAACATAGTCTTCGTAGGGACGCATCAGGGAATGGGAATCGCCGTCTGCCGCCTGTGCTGCACGCAGCAAAGACTGCGGCGCGTCATGCGTGCTTCCGGGGCGGAGCAGACTGGTTTGCGGTTCGATGGTAGCGATGGCGTGCCGGATCGCCGGTATCAATCCGATTCCGCGCACATTCTCAAGCCGATACAGCAATGGCAGGGCGCGGCGGTCTCCGATCCGTTCCAGTGCCGCAACAAGAGCAATAGCGGCATCACGCCATTGCGGGCTTTGGACATCAACGACATCTTCAAGGGCGTGCATCAGCGCGGGAACGGCAGACGCATCGCGAACTTCGGCGAGTTTTTCGGCGGCGCGTATCACATTCGGGGCGTGATCATTACACAGAAACGGCGTCCACTCTTTGACCGCATCTGTCTCGAACCGCATCATACGCGCCGAGGTTTTCTCTCGCCCTCGTGACAAATTGTTGAACCAGAACGCAAACGGAGGCATTTTGTCCCCTCCCAATTCTTACTTTCCCGTGTTATTCTTCCGGCGAAATAAATTTCTCTGGTGGGTCGTTGGGTCGTTGGGTCATTAAAAACCCAACAGAATGAACTCCCCATACAATAACGCATTCGCTATAGTACTCCGTCAAGGTAGAATGCAAGGGTTGATTTTGAGGTCGTATCAGCGATTTGCCTCTCGTTTTCTATCCATAGATTCTACCTTGACGGAGTAATAGCACACAGCGAAATGAATTGTTACTGTCCAAATCTCGTTGCTGACGGTAAGAGCGGGGGTTGAAAACCCCCGTCTGCATAGCCTGCGGCTCATCGTCCTTTGGACGGCACAACCTTCCAAGCGTATCGCGTCCAAAGGACGCTTGGCGGAACGCCATCGTGCCGGGTATTTTCAATGCCCGCACAAGAGGCAAATTCATAGCAACGAGATTTGGACAGCGAAATGAATTTCTCTGATAGGGGCGTTGCGCCGTGCCGTGCTTCGCACTCAAATCCCAATGCAGAGGGTAACATTCACAAATAGGGATTTCGTCCGTAGGACGTCTGTTTTTCAGGCGGGTACGTTCTTGTACCCGAACCC
>CAZPZP010000792.1:0-2259 GCA_964591025.1 uncultured Chthonomonadaceae bacterium | reverse complement strand
GGACGACTGTTTTTGAGTCGAGTACGTTCTTGTACCCGATGGCTTCAATCTATAGCGTCAGGGTTTCGCCGGGAGCGAGCGCGTGAACCAGAACGTCGGGCGTATCGCCGAGATAGGCACGCATCATATCAGGTGTGCCGGTCAATATGGGAAACGTCCCATAATGGACGGGCAAAACGTGCTTGACGCCCAAAAGTCTCGCCGCATACGCCGCCTGTCTTGGGTCCATCGTGAAATGATCGCCAATGGGGAGTATCGCCAAGTCGGGCGCGTGGAACTCCCGTATCAGTGCCATATCGCCGAACAGTGCTGTGTCGCCCGAATTGTAAATCACGGTTCCGTCTTCGAGTTCGAGAACATACCCCACTGGTTCGCCACCGTAAATTACCTTGCCGTCGTCCTCAACGAGACTGCTGGAATGATCCGCGTGTGTCATCGTGATGGCTATCCCCGCGATATGGACGGTTCCCCCTTTGTTCATGCCAACCGTATTCGAGACGCTTTTGGTCTCGATCCAGTCCGTGATTTCGACGATAGCAACAACAGGGGCATCGGGATTGGCTTGGGCGACGGCGATGGCATCCCCGAAGTGATCGTTATGGAAATGGGTAATCAATATTACGTCTAATTTGCCCAAAGAGTCTCCCGTTTGGAAAGATTTCGGCGCGGCAGGATTGCCTGTAATCCAGGGGTCGATAATGATCCGTTTGCCGCCGGGCGTTTCGATGAGAACGGTGGCGTGACCGATGAAGGTGACGGTGGTTTGTGTGTTCACGGAAAAAGCCTTTCTGTTAGACGGAAGGTGAGAGGTCGGTTTTGGTGTGGAGCCGCCTCTCGAACGCCTTGATCGCAAAAAAGAGGGTCATTCCTGCCATAACGAGCGTGACGCCGACCAAGTCAATGGCGACATCAACAGGGCTGGAGGTGCGACTGCCGACAAATCGCTGATGGAATTCGTCGCTGCACGCATACACCGCACTGAGCAGGAACGCCCCGAAGAACGCCGATTTTTTGAGTTTGGGTGCGCCCTGCTGAATGGCGCGGACGGCAAGCAACGTCAATATTGCATACTCCGTGACGTGCGCCGCTTTGCGGAAAACGATATTGACAACGGCGAGCGTTGTCCGCGAGACAGTGCGGGCTTGGTCGGGCGAGACGATTTCGAGCAGGCGATGGATCAGCGAATAGGAGTGATCGCTGTTACCTGCCCCCGTGGACGAAAAAAAGATGACGCCCATCCAGAGGACGAGCGGCGCGATATAGAAAATTTTGCGCGTGCGATTGTTCATAATTAAGATTACTCCGGGGAATTCAGTACCCGGAATTGCAGTTCGCTGGTACGAAGCCATTTCGGCACCGAAAGGCGAATCTCCTGTCTCCTCAGCGCGGCGGCGGGTACAATAGAGCAAAATATCGCGAAGGAGCAGAAAACATTATGGCGGAAATCATGAGCGGGAAGCGCGTTTTGGTGACGGGGGCGCGAAATAAATGGAGCATTGCATGGCACAGCGCAGTTTCGCTGCATCGGGAAGGCGCGAAGTTGGCGTTCTCGGTTTATGGCGAGCGTGAAGAAAAGGGCGTGGCGAAACTGCTCGCGGAGGCGGGAATAGACGCCCCAATCTTTCATTGCGACGCGACGGACGAGGCACAAATTACTGCGATGTTCGAGAGGGTCAGTGAGACGTTCGGCGGACAACTCGACGGCGTGCTGCATTCGATGGCGTTTGCCAAGCGCGAAGAGTTGGACGGCGAGTATGCCGCGACCTCCAAAGAGGGATTTTCGCTTGCCCATGAGAGCAGTGCCTATACCCTTGTGGCGTTGGCGCGTGCCGCCCGTCCTCTCATGGTTGCGGCGGGCGGCGGCAGTATCGTGACGCTGACCTATATCGGAGCCGAGCGCGTGGTTCCGAACTATAACGTGATGGGAGTGGCGAAGGCGTCTTTGGAAGCAAGCGTGCGGTATTTGGCGATGGATTTGGGCAAGGACAACATCCGCGTGAATGCCGTTTCCGCCGGACCGATCAAAACTCTGGCGGCGAGCGGGATCGCGGGCTTCGATACAATCCTCAAACAGATTGCCCTCGTCGCGCCTCTCAAACGCACCGTTTTGGCGGACGAAGTCGGCGACACGGTTCTCTTTTTGCAGAGTTCGCTGTCACGCGGTATCACGGGCGAAGTGATCTATGTAGACGGCGGCTATCATATCGTCGGTATGGTATAGTTGGGTCGGTGGGTCATTAGGTCATTGGGCGATTGGGT
>CAZPZP010000791.1:0-2267 GCA_964591025.1 uncultured Chthonomonadaceae bacterium | reverse complement strand
GCGAGGGGCTTTCCTCTAAAATCTTCTGATAACGTCGCTGAATGGAGCATTCACGCTCGAACAGATGCACAACGCTGCCGAAAGTGTCGCCGAAAATCTGAAACTCGATATGCCGCGAACGTGTGACATACCGCTCCAACAACACTCGCTCATCTCCGAAGGCGGCGCGTGCCTCACGCTTGGCTTCTTCCAGCATCGACAGAAAAGCGTCTTGACTCTCCACGACCCGCATACCGCGCCCGCCACCGCCCGCCGCCGCCTTGATGAGAAGGGGGTAACCGACCTTGCCCGCTTCGGCTTCAAGATGGGTGATCTCTTGGTTATCGCTATTATAGCCCGGAACAAGGGGAACGCCTGCCTCTGCCATGAGATTCTTGGCGGCGATTTTATCCCCTAAGAGCCGCATTGATTCGGGCGTTGGTCCGACAAAAACGATTTCGGCATCACGGCACATCTGCGCGAAAGTTGCGTTCTCGGAAAGAAAGCCATAGCCGGGATGAATGGCGTCGGCGCGGGTTTGGCGTGCCGCTGCGATAATCTTTTCAGGGCGCAGGTAACTCTCGCTTGCCGCTGCACCACCGATACAGACCGCCTCTTCCGCCAGCGCGACGAACAGCGCATTGCGGTCGGCTTCGGAAAAAACAGCGATAGGAACGATAGCGGCTTCGCGGCAAGCACGGATAATGCGGACGGCGATTTCACCACGATTGGCAATCAGAAGGCGTTTAATCATAAAGCATCATTCGAGACGGGCAAAGAAAATGCCTCCTTTTCCGATTCGCACCCGTTCGAGAGTCCTCTTTTTCTTGGTTATAGATAAATCACTTGAAGGTGGCACATTCCCAAGAGCGGGCATTGAAAATACCCGTCTCGGTGTCCTCACGGACGAGCGTCCTTCGGACGCAAATGCGTGCCATCGTTGCATAGTAGCAACTTGGGTTATTAGAGAAAGAAACGGGGTGAAAGGTTCCTATTTTCTTCTTGGCGGTTTCCTGCTATAATGAGAACATCGTGGAATTGATTTTGAGAGGAGAGCCAACCAAATGTTTCGTCTCGATGCTGAAAAGCCCGTCCACCTCTGTGACGGCATGACCCGCCGCGATTTTCTCCACGCCGGAGCCGTCTCGACACTGGGGTTGAGTCTGCCCGTTTTCTCCCAACTCCAAGCGGAGGGAGCCGTCGCTAAAGACAAAGATGTCAACTGCATCATGCTGTTTTTGCTCGGTGCGCCGTCCCAATTAGATACGTGGGATATGAAACCAAATGCCCCCGCCGAAATCCGGGGTCCGTTCAAGCCGATCAAAACCAATGTGCCGGGCATCGAAATCAGTGAGATTTTTCCGCGCATGGCACGCCACGCCGATAAGTTTTCGATTATTCGCTCGGTCTATCATACCGCCGCCGCCGTTCACGATACAGGACACCAGATGATGCAGACGGGGCGACTGTTCAGCGGCGGAGTCGAGCATCCGCATATCGGCAGCGTTCTCGGTTTTCTGAAAGGGACAAAGGGCGAAGTGCCGCCGCACGTTCTGTTGCCGCGCCCGATGGGAGCAACGGGCGGAAATATGCCGCACGGACAATCGGCGGGCTATCTTGGCAAAACACATGACCCGTTCAATCTCAATGTGGCTGACCCGTCGGCGGCAGATTTCCGTGTTCCCGACCTGCTTCCGCCCGACTATATCAACGCCATTCGCGCCGAACGTCGCCGCAAACTTCGTGATGCAGTGGATGGCGCGGTCAAAGCGTTTGAGGCAAGCCCTGACGCCCGCCTCATGGACGCCAATTTCCAACAGGCGTATACCTTGATGTCTTCGCCTAAAGCGCGGGAAGCGTTCGACCTGACCCAAGAATCCGAAGCGACTCGCAAAAAATACGGCATGAATAAATTTGGGCAATCGTGCCTGTTGGCGCGGCGAATGATCGAGCGCGGCGTTCGGTTCGTGACGATCAATATGTTCGAAACGGTGTTCAATGAGATCACTTGGGATATTCACGGTTCCGCGCCTTTCACTCCCATCGACGCCTACAAATCGCTGTGCGGACCTTGGTTCGACAACGGCTATACCAGTCTGATTGAAGAACTCTCCGAGCGCGGATTATACAGCAATACGATTGTCTGCGCGACGGGCGAGTTCGGGCGCACTCCGAAGATCAATCCGGCGGGCGGGCGCGATCACTGGCCCCAATGTTGGAGCATGATCATGGGCGGCGGCGGAATCAAAGGCGGGCAGATCGTGGGGGCTTCAGACGCAATTGGCGGC
>CAZPZP010000790.1:0-2272 GCA_964591025.1 uncultured Chthonomonadaceae bacterium | reverse complement strand
GCATAGCGATACGGTACAGCGAAATAAACTTTTCAGACGGGGGCGTTCCGACAGAGAGGGCAAGGCAAGCAGTTGCCCCTACTCACTCAAAAGGCGTGTGACTTATGCTGCGAGTTCTGCGGGAAGCAGACTGAGATATTCGCGCACTTCCAACTGCATTCGGTCTATCTCGGCGAGGAAACCGGACGATGCGCTTTTGTAGTTGCCAGGATTGGTTTCGACGCGGCGCAGGTGAGCGACCTGCTGTTGAAAGCGGGCGATGCGCTCCAAAGTGGTATTGAACTCTTGATCGTTGGCTATCATCGGGCTATTCTCCTCTAACTTCTATGATACCGCGAAATCCGCCGCCGCGTTTGACCTGCCAATACTCGACAGTCGCTTGCTCGCCTCCAAGCGCGGCAAGTCGTCGGAGCCAGAAAACGCTTGCGCCATAAGTGACATCGGCGGCGTTGTGGTCAAATAACCGTTTGGCTTCCCAAATGAGGGTATCGGCGTCGAAATCGTCTTCCATGATCATGAATACGTCTACGTCGTTGGGTTCAGTTTTGTCGGTGATAAACGAGCCGAACACGATAAAACGCACTACTTTGCCTGTCGAAGCCGCAACCCGATAGATACGCTCTAATCGTGTCATCAGAACGCGGCGGCGAGTATTGGCAGGTCAAAGCGATCAGTAATCTCCTGTAATGTCGCAGGGTGAATACCAACGGGAAGATCACCGATTATCTCAAATGGTGGGAGGGGCATCGTTTGTCTCAAAGTAGAGGCGGCAGGGCGCGACGCGGTGGGCGGGTCGCGGGCTGTCCGGCGTCATATCGAGTCCACGTTTGAGATATAGCGAAATGGATTTCTCTGCTGGGAGCGTTCCACCGTGCCGTGCTTCGCACTCAATCCATACACTCCGTTATACTCGGAATGCTGTTCAGAATTTTGATCTTTTTGTACTCTGCTTCTCGGTATTGCTTCCAGACATCTTTGAGATATGCTGTATCAGCATCAAGCCATTTTCCACACGCCATGTTTGTCAAAGCATAATAAGGCGTTGTCTCCTTCACATTATATTCCCAGCCACGCGACTCGTCAATTTTGTTTGCGACGCCATAAGCATAGTGTTTGGCGAGGAAAAGTTCAAACTCTATTGGCGTTCTTGGGAGAATATAATCTCGATTCATTTTGCCATTGATACGCCTCATATCCTCAAGACTCATTGCATCCTGAGAAGTATCAGCAACAGACTCAATTCCATCACCGAAATCAAAGTGAATCCATCCATGATTATTATGCCCTTTTGGCTTTTCCCCATACGAAATAACTTCGCCGCCAAGATGAGTAGACTTGATACCGAGTTCTGTAGCCAGAGCAGTGGTGAGGCTTGACTGCCCAGAACATACTGCGGAGGCTGGACTCTGTTGAAGTACAACGGCAGGATTTGCCCGGCGTATTTTAACTTCTGCTGGTGCGTCTACAAGTGTCGCGTCATACGTGACATGAGTTGCGACCCACGCGCAAACGGCTTCGGCAAGTAGCCATTTCTTCATAAGTGAAGGGCGATCTTCGATACCTAACCGCTTAATAACTTGCTCCGTTCGCGATTGTATCATCATAGCCAATTCATGGACAGAACGCCCCGCAACATGATCTAAATCAGGCTTGAGCATTCTCTTGTAGACTTCGTTTATAGCCAAGTCGAATTGTTGTGGACTCAGCCCAACCTCTATTTGTCTGCCGAAGACGACCTCGTGCTGAGAACGGAAAAAGCGGCATTCAGGAATATATTGCGCCTTGATGCCGAAGTCTCGCGGAGGCCACATATAACGTTTTGTTGGCTTGTCAGAAAGGCGCACGTCGTCAACCATGATATAGCCGCGTTGTTGGCTTGGGGTGGCGTCCACGATTTCGAGATGGGCGGTCTTGCCCATGAAAGCATACACGTCCCAAGAGGCGGGAACAAGGGTTGCACTGTCGGTTCCGGTTTCGGTGCGGACGATTTTGCCGTCTACGAGGAGGTTGAGGCACGCTTCTTTGGGATGCCGCCCGCCGCCAATCTTGAAGGTGAGAAAGGGTTTGTCTATGGGGAAGTCTTTGGAGACGGCTTTGCCCGTTGTTGCCGCGTTTTTGTAGAGCGTGGTGAGATAGCCGTTGCCGACAATGCCGGAAACTGCGGAGTTGCCTTGCTTGTCGGTGAAGGTTTTGGGTGTGGCAGGGGCTTTGTCCCAACAGTCTCCGGTGAGTGTCCAGCCGTCGAAACTGCCTGCCTCGAAGTCGAAGAGAA
>CAZPZP010000789.1:0-2281 GCA_964591025.1 uncultured Chthonomonadaceae bacterium | reverse complement strand
AATTTCGTCCGTAGGACGTCTGTTTTTGAGTCGGGTACGTGATCTCTACCCGACTCTTGCAAGAGGTCTATTCGAGGAAAAACGACAATGCCGACAGTCACGGGGCGGCTCCTATTCGCTGGATAATCTCGCCCTTTCCTGCTTTAGAAAAACTTCTGCGCCATCGCCTGCCACCAGTGCCAGTCGTGTCCGGTTCCATTGCCCCAGACGTCCAGCCAGTGCGGAATACTTTTGGCGGACATAATGCGGGACAGGCGCAGATTGTCCTCAAGACAGATGTCATGTTCGCCCGTCGCCAATACGAATTTCATGTGTTGATAGCGATCCCAGTACCAGCCATCGTCGAGGTTGGGCAGATAATCGAGCGGCTGCTGAAAATAGAACGCCTCGTTATAGTAGCCCCACATGAACGATCTCATATCGTAGGCTCCGCCCATGCTGACCGCGTGCGTGACAATATCGGGATGCCGGAGCGCGAAATTGATCGCGTGATAGCCTCCGAAGCTGCATCCCGTCAGCGCAAGATTTGGGCTGCTGTTCCGTGAGCGGATAAATGGAACGATCTCGTTGAAGAGGTAATTCTCGTACTGTTCGTGGCGGCGCACCCTGTCGCGGGGATGGACACTCTTGTTATACCAACTTTCGCTGTCCACGCTGTCAATGCAGAACAGATGGACTTGCCCTATTCCGATCTGATGTCCCAATGCCGCGACCATATTACGGTCTTCATATTCGTAATACTTGCCGCCCGATGTCGGGAAAACCACCAGCGGCGTTCCGGCGTGTCCGAACTCCAAAAACTCCATTGTGCGGTTGAGGCTTGGGCTGTGCCAGCGGTAATGCTCTCGGCGCATGAACTCTCCTTCTAATAAGCGGCGGTTTCGCGGGGCGGTAATGATGTGAAAAATTCGTCATAAAATCGGCGCGTATACTGCTCCATCAACTCGGTAATGCGATCATATTTCGGTGAGCGCAAGACGATTCCGGCGTGATGAGCGCGTTTCAATTTCCAAGTGACTTCGGGCGCGTCGTAACTGCGAAGGTCGGGCTTTTTAATATGGGCGAGACAGGTCAGCATTCCGGCGTAATCTTTGCGGACTTGCGGCACAACGTAGGGGTTTTGCTCGGTGGCAGTTTCGAGGTTCGCCCATTCCGCCCAGAGATTGAAGCCTGTGGCAGCTTCGAGCATTTCGGCGATATGCGCTCCGGCGACACGGGCAGAGGTTTCAAGGAAATAGAGCGTGTCGTCTTCCCCTTGGATGAACTCGGAATGCGAGACACCGCGCACCATGCCGAACGCTTTGAGAACCGATTTGTTGAGTTCTTTGACGGCTTTGGAGGCTGCATCGTTGGAAGGCAGGGTGCGAGTGCTGAAGACTCTGCCCTCGTGCGCGACTTCCATCGGCGGCGAACCGTAGCGGCTGGTGATTGAGAACAGCAGTTTGCTGTTTTCGGTGATGGTGTCGGCGTGCAGAATGTCTCCGACGATAAACTCTTCGACGAGATAGAACGATTGTTTGTCGCCAAGCGCGTTGAGGAGATTCCAGAGTTCTTCGGTGGATTGGCACTTCTTGATCCCGATGGCTCCCGCCGAAGAGCGCGGCTTGAGAACATAGGGCGGCGGAACCGACTGCAAGAATTGATTCAGGCGGTCATGGTTGATGACGCCGCAGAAGCGCGGAACCGGAATCCCTGCCTCTTTTGCCCGCATTCGCATCGCCAATTTGTCGCGAAAATAGCGTGATGTCGTGTCGCCCATGCCCGGCACGCGCAGATGCTCGCGGAGAGCGGCGGCTTTCTCGACATCGAAATCGTCGAGCGGCACAATGCGGTCAAACTGAATGGTACGCGCAAGATAACTGACGCCATTGATCGCGCTGTTCATATCCCACTCTTTGTCTTTGTCGGGGATCAGATAAATCTCGTCGAGGCTTTCGCGGGGCCAGTCGGCGTGTTGCAGGCTTTGCGAGGTCAGCAGAATAGTACGACAGCCGTTACGCTTGCACTGCCGCATAAATTCCTGCCCTTTTTCATAACTGGCGATACAGAGAACGGTTAATGGAGAAGCGGGATTCACGCGGTCTCCCTCCTAAATTGGGGAATATGCCATAGGTTATACCTGAAAATCGAATGAACACGCGGAGAAATGCGGCAATAGATTGAGAAATTTCTCTTGACAGAGCGGGAGTTGTTGGGTATATTATCCTTACTCTTGAAGAAGAGTGTTTTTGCGGGTGTAGCTCAGTGGTTAGAGTGCCTGCCTGTCACGCAGGAAGCCGCG
>CAZPZP010000788.1:0-2282 GCA_964591025.1 uncultured Chthonomonadaceae bacterium | reverse complement strand
CCCTCATCCAGATGACGATGGGCAGCGGCAAGACCTATACCGCTGTCGCAGCCGCCTATCGCCTCATCAAATATGCCGGAGCCAAGCGGGTGCTGTTCCTCGTTGATCGCGGCAACTTGGGACGCCAAACCCTGCGGGAGTTTCAGCAATACACCGCGCCGGACGATGGGCGCAAGTTTACCGAACTCTATAACGTCCAGCATCTGCAATCGGATACCATTGACCCGGTTTCGCGAGTTGTCATCACGACGATCCAGCGATTGTATTCCGTTCTCAAGGGCGAACCGCTCAATGAAGAGGACGATGAGAAATCGGCAGGAGAGTTGGTCGGACTTCGCAAAGAGCCGCTTCCTGTGGTCTACAACGCCGCGATTCCGGTAGAGACCTTCGACGTTGTGATCGTGGACGAATGCCACCGGAGCATCTATAATCTGTGGCGGCAGGCGTTGGAATACTTTGACGCCTCGCTGATCGGGTTGACTGCCACACCCTCCAAGCAGACATTCGGCTATTTCAATCAGAATCTCGTCATGGAGTACGGACACGCGCAAGGGGTTGCCGATGGCGTCAACGTGGATTTTGACGTGTACCGCATCCAGACCAAAATCACGGAGCAGGGCAGTACCGTCGAAGCGGGAATGTGGATAGACAAGCGGGATCGCAAAACCCGCAAGGTGCGCTGGCAGGAGTTGGAAGAGGAGTTGGCGTATGCCTCGAACGAGTTGGATCGTTCTGTTGTTTCCGAAAGCCAGATTCGTACCGTTATCCAAACCTATCGAGACAGGCTATTCACCGAAATCTTTCCCGGCAGAACTGAAGTCCCCAAGACGCTGATCTTCGCCAAAGACGACAGTCACGCCGACGATATTGTCCGTACAGTGCGGGAACAGTTCGGCAAGGGCAATGAGTTTTGCGAAAAGATCACTTATCGCACATCCACGGCGCGAATTGTTGACCCTGTGACGGGAGGCGTGACTTACAAAAACACAGGCATCAAGCCCGAAGATTTGCTCTCCTCGTTCCGCAATCGGTATCATCCGCGTATCGCTGTCACGGTGGATATGATCGCCACCGGAACCGATGTGAAGCCGCTTGAAGTCGTCTTTTTTATGCGTGACGTGAAGAGTGCTAACTACTTCGAGCAGATGAAGGGGCGTGGCTCTCGCGTCATCTCTGCCGATGAGTTTCAGGGTGTGACGCCGGACGCCACAATCAAAACCCGCTTTGTGATTGTGGATGCCGTGGGCGTGTGTGAACGGGAGCATACCGACAGCGTAACACTGGAGCGCAAGCCTTCTGTGCCACTCAAGACGCTTTTGCAGCATATCGGTACAGGCGGTTCAGAGAGCGATGTCGTGTCTACGCTGGCAAGCCGTCTCTCACGCCTGAGCAAGACGCTGACGCCGGGACTGCACGCCTCGCTGAGCGAAGTGGCAGGAGGCAAGACTCTCGCCGAACTGATCGCGCCGTTGGTCAACGCCGTAGACCCCGACTATATTCAGGAGAAGGCGCAAGAGGCATTCGGGACAGCAGAGCCAACAGAGGCGCAATGTGCCGAGATTGCCGAGACGTTGCGAGAGGACGCCCTTGAGCCGTTTCTGAAACCCGCATTGCGCCAGCGTATTCTGGATGTTCAGCAGGACGCCGACCAGACGATTGATACGGTGTCGCAAGATGAAGTGCTGTTTGCCGGAGTGAGCGAGGCGGCAAAGGAGAAAGCCAAAACCGTCACACAGTCGTTTGCCGAGTATGTGCAGACGCATCGGGACGAGATTGACGCCCTGCAACTGCTGTACTCGCATCCGCACGGCAAGCCTCCGACGCTCGCCCAACTCAAGGCACTTGCCGAAGAGTTGAAACGCCCGCCACGCCACTGGACGCCGGAAACGCTGTGGCAAGCCTATGAGATGGTGGAGAAAACGAAGGTCAAGGGGAGACTGCAAGCGACTGCCGATCTGATTTCGCTGGTGCGGTTTGCATTGGAGCAGGAGACGGTTCTTGCGCCGTTTGCCGAGACTGTCACGGATCGCTATGCGGCGTGGCTCTCGTCACAGGAAGCGGCAGGGGCAAAGTTTACGCCTGAGCAAAAGAAGTGGTTGGAGATGATCCGCGACCAGATCGCCACCAATGTTTCGATAGAGATAGACGATTTCGACTTCCCGCCGATGAGCGTGCAGGGAGGCTTGGGACGGGCATCGTCGCTGTTTGGAGACAACCTGCCGACCCTGTTATCTGAATTGACGGAGGCTTTGACGGTATGAGTTTGGAACACGAGAGTTTGC
>CAZPZP010000787.1:0-2283 GCA_964591025.1 uncultured Chthonomonadaceae bacterium | reverse complement strand
TAAGTTGCAACACCCCTAAAACGGAGGCAACTTATGATACCGCGAGTCCCTTACTGACAGCGGCGAGACAATGACACAATAACAGGAAACTTTCTGGTGTCTCAGGCGTATATAGGGAAGAATCGAGACAGAAGTCTATCATAATCTCCGCTGTCACGTCGGCTGAACACCCGCACCGAGCGGCTCAGGCGGCGTATTGGCACGTCTGAACCTTGTCGAGAAATGCTTGACGCCTTATGACACTCTATGATCTGCCCCAAATTGCCGACAAACTGCCCAACTTCGACTCGCTCGTCAAAGCACTTCATGCCAAGACGCCGCAAGCCGTCACGATGGAAGGGCTGACTACAGCCGCTAAAGGCTTCGTCCTCGCGCAGTTGTACCGCAAACTCACGCGCCCGCTTCTCTTTTTGACTTATCAGCCGGAACAAGCGCAACGGCTTTGGGACGATTTGGTACGGTTCGGTGTGCCGGAGGGACGAGTCGCCGTTCTGCCCTCCGCACAAAGTCTGTTCCTTGAGGGCGATGTCACCGATCATCGCGCTATCGGCGAACGGATTCGCGCTCTACTCCAACTCGCAGACGGTCAACCCGGAATTGTCATCGGAACTGGCGAATCCGTGTTGCAACGCACCGCACCGACCTCTGATCTTGCGCCGTACATCATTACTCTGGAAGCAGAAACGACGGTTGATTTCGATGCGTTGGTGAAGAATCTTGTCAAGATGGGCTACGAACCGACCAATACCGTTACCCGTCCGGGAGAGTTCAGTCGGCGCGGCGGCATTCTGGACGTGTTTCCGGCAACGGCGGAGTCGCCCGTCCGCATCGAACTGTTTGGTGATGACATCGAGAGCATTCGCACCTTCGACGTGTCCTCTCAACGCAGTATCGCCCGTCAAGCATTGATCGAAATCGCGCCCGCTCGTGAAATCCGATTGACGGGAACGCGGGAATTGGAGGCGGTTCACGAAATTCGGGGCGCGTTGTCCAAACGTACCAACGAACTGGCGCAAACCAAAACCAACGAATCCCGTGACGCCATAGACCGCTTGACTCAGCGAGTGGAAGCCGATATGCAGCGCATCGGGCAGGGCGCATATTTCGACGGCTTGGAGCGGTATTTGCCCTATTTGGTGAGTGAGCAGGTTTGCGCCGCCGATTATTTGGCGAGCAACGGCATCGTGATTTTCGATGAACCGCATCAGATACGTTCGCATAGCGAGCGGGTTGTTCATGATATTCAGTCGGCACGCGAACGCCAATATGAACGCGGTGACTTGCTCGATTTCTTTCCGAATGTCTGCCCGCTCGATTCAACATTTGCCAAAATCGCGCAAAAACATTCGATACTCAATCTCTCATTGCTTGGGGCTTCGGCGGGCGATCCGCCTGTGGTGCAGACATTGCAGGTGCAGTCGTCTCCGCTCGATCCGTATCGCGGACGCATGAATGCCCTCGCCGATGAGATGGGAACGTGGCTTGCCAACGACTGCCGAATCATTATCGCGTCGGATCAGCCGCATCGTGTGCGCGAAATCTGCGCGGAGTTGAACCTGCCGGTTCGCCCGCAATCCGAAAAACTCACGGACAAAGCGGGCTTGTATATCATCGAGGGGCGGTTGCGGGCGGGCTTCACGGTGACCAATTTGCGGCTTTATGTCCTGACGGATGCGGAACTCTTCGGCAGTGCGCGTCCGTTTATTTCGCGGCGCAAAGTGGCGGGCGGCGTGGCGATTTCCAGCGTGCTTGACCTCAAAGAAGGCGACCACGTCGTTCATATCCATCATGGAATCGGACTTTATCAGGGATTGGTCAAGCGCACGGTTGACGGTTCGGAGCGCGATTATCTGCAAATCGCGTATGAGGGTGGCAGGCTGTTTGTTCCGGCGGATCAGATTGACCGGGTGCAGCGATATGTCGGAACCGACGGCGGCGAACCGAAACTGAATCGCATCGGCGGCGGCGAGTGGCAGCGCACGACGCGCAAGGTCAAAGAGCAAGCCAAGCAAATGGCGGGCGAACTGATCCGACTCTATGCAGCGCGTTCGGCGGCAGAGCGTCCCCCGTTTGGAGAAGATACGAACTGGCAGGACGAGTTGGAGGAGGCGTTTCCTTATGAGGAGACGGCGGGTCAGCTCCGCGCTATCGAAGACGTGAAAGCCGACCTCAACGCCGAAAAACCGATGGACAGACTGATTTGCGGCGATGTGGGCTTTGGAAAAACCGAAGTCGCGATACGGGCGGCGTTCAAGGTGCTGATGGCGGGCAAGCAGGTCGCAA
>CAZPZP010000786.1:0-2288 GCA_964591025.1 uncultured Chthonomonadaceae bacterium | reverse complement strand
TTGCACATTCCCCCGAAACGTATCGGAGCCACCCATTGATCGCTGTCAACCTCAACAGCCCGCATCTTCGGTCTTGTATCCGTCGTCATGATAGCGTGCGCCAGCGTCATATCAATCTCATTCCCTCTGTCCAAACCCTCAACCGCCTCCGCAATCCCGCCCTCCAATTTCTCCATCGGCAGAAGGTGTCCAATAATCCCTGTGGACGCCGTAAGCACAGAATCAGGGGCGATATGCAGCCTGCGCGACACCCAATCTGCCAGCATGGAGTTGTCCGCTTCGCCCTGTTCCCCGTTACAGGCGTTGGCATTCCCCGCATTGACGAAAATCGCCCGTGCCGTCCCGGATTTGACGATTTTACGCGAATACTGCACACACGCCGCCTGAACGCGGTTGGTCGTAAAGACGCCCGCAACCGTCGCCGCACTGTCGGCAACAATCAACGCGACATCTTTGCCCTCCGACTTTAGCCCGGCACGCACGCCTGCCGCGACAAACCCCTCCGCAAACGTGACGCCCGCCCCCGCCTCTTCTTTCCAACTGGTAATCATAATAAAATCCTATCGAACCACAGGGTACACGGGGACAATTCAAGGAACCCCCTCACCTACCTCCGGTGTGTTTTCCTGCATCGTCTTTGTATTTCCCCGTGTCCCCCGTGTCCCCCGTGGTTCCTCTGTTTTAGGGAAATTGTCCGCCGAGCGTGTCTAATCCAGCGACTTCGGGCAGTCCCAACATCAAATTCATGTTCTGCACGGCTTGCCCCGCCGCGCCCTTGATGAGATTATCAATACACGAAACAATGGTAATGACTCCGGTGCGCTCATCAACCTCCAAACCGATATGACAGCGGTTCGATCCGACAGTGTGCTTGGTCGCGGGCAGTTCATCGCACACAACAACGAACGGTTCATCGACATAAAACTCACGATAATGCTCCCGCAAAGTCTCAGTATCTATTGGCTCAGTGAGTTTGGCATAGCAGGTTGCCATCATGCCCCGTGTAATCGGAATGAGATGCGGCGTAAAGGTCACAGCAATATCCAAACCGAGAATTTGGGAAAGCGATTGTTCGATTTCAGGGGTGTGGCGATGCGTTCCGGCGATTTTGTAGGCACTGACGCTCTCGTTTATCTCGGCATAGTGGTAATCGAGGGAGAATTTCGCCCGTCCCGCCCCGGACACGCCGCTTTTCGCATCAATGATAATGCTGTTGTGGTCAACGGAAGATACCACAGGAAGGAGCGCAAGCACAGAAGCGGTCGGATAACACCCTGGATTGCCAACGAGGGAGGCATTTTGTATATCGTCGCGGAATAGTTCAGGCAAACCATAGACGGCGCGGCGGTTCTCTTCCTTTGCCACGTGTGTTATTTTGTAGACTCGCTCATAAACAGACACGTCTGAGAAGCGAAAGTCGGCGGAAAGGTCAACGATTTTGCTTCCATTGGCAAGAAGTTTGGGAACAAGGTGCATCGCCTTGCCGTTCTCCTGAGCAAGAAAGACCGCCTCGCAATCGCGTAGTCTGCTGCCGTCGCCTTTGCCCTCGAAGACGACATTGCTGAGTTTTGCCATACCGGGAAACGCCGCTGAAACGGGCTTACCCGCATACGTCTCGGAGACCGCAACGCCGATTTCGATCTGCGGGTGCTGTGCCAAGATGCGGAGAAGTTCGCCTCCTGCATACCCCGACGCTCCCACAATAGCCGCTCGTACCATAACACAAACTTTCCTCTCTCAAACCTATTTCGCTCTCACTCAACGACCCAACGACCCACTAACCCAAACATAAAAAAACCGCTCTGTTTTGGTGACAGGCGGCTTAACGCATCCAAACAAAAAAGCCGCCAATCTCTGCAAATTGCTTCGACTGCGACTCTCCAACTCTCAAACACTGACACACGCGAGACGCAGACGACTAAGCACGACGCTCGCGACGACGGATGATCCGTTGCTGTGGTTGTAAGAGAGGAGTAATGTTCATAATTGATGGTATCGAACGGTAAATTTGAGATGGGCAGTATTGGCTTCGAACCAGTGACCCCTCGGTTCGTTGTAGGTTTGTTAGGAATTTATTATTCCTCATAACCTTCGCAAAAGTCAATACTTGCAGGAAATAGGGGAACAATCACATCCATCAGGAGCGATTCTGATACTTCGACGCGGCAGAATGCCCACAATACCCCAACAGGGTATCCATTCCTGAAACACGTTTAGCATTCTGAGCAGTGAGGGGATTTTTGCGCGGAGAAAAATCTTAGAAGAATCCATCGGGAAAATTCCGTGTG
>CAZPZP010000785.1:0-2292 GCA_964591025.1 uncultured Chthonomonadaceae bacterium | reverse complement strand
GAATAAATTCCTCTGCTAGGGGCGTTCCGCCGTGCCGTGCTTCGCACTCAATCCCCATACAGAGGGAAATACTCTCAAGGAGGGATTTCGTCCGCAGGACGTCTGTTTTTTAGCAGGGTACGTTTCTGTACCCTGTGTGAACAAAGTTGGAAAGGTTGCTTTTCAGAGAGAAGCGATTTCGCGGACAGAACCGGAAGCCCCCCTCGGAGCCACACTTTGCGTTTCTAATGGTCGCCAATACAGCGGCGACAACTGACCAACCGGCATCACCCGCAGCAGGGTATCGTCGCGCCAATGCCCCGTATAATGGACACCACCAATATCGTAAATTTGAGCGCGTTCGGTAAGCGGCCAGGTCACCGTGACGGAATCGCCGTTTTGCAGTGCCTCGACCCACGCATAACCGTGTGACAGGCGTTCATGCCGATACCGCTGATTGTTCACCAAAACATCGATCTGGTCGGCGCGAAGATGTTCGGGAACGCGCACCGCCAGAACGCCGTTGGTTTTCATCAGAATATCGATTCGCCCTTCCTGCGGCACATACGACGTGACAGTTGCCCAGCGTGTATCGCGGGAGAAATGGAGGTTGACGCAGACCGCGCCTTCTTCCCGTGTGACCGCATAGTGCCACAAGTCGTACATCGCCCGCACACCCGCCCCCGTACTCCGTAGCATCAAGCGCGGATTCACCGGGTCGAAGCCATCATTGATCCGCGTCCACGACGCAAATGCCCCCAATGCCCGCTCGCAGACATTGTCTGTCGTGACGCCCTCCGCCGGGTGGTTGGCACACCACAAATCGGTTGCGAAATCGGCATCGCGTTTCTGCATAATCCAATCGAGATTGAGCAGTTGACTCTCTAACAGATGATTGCGCCCGAACCGCTCCGCATCGGCAAAATACCGATAATGGAGATTTTGCCCCAGCATCAACGCCAACTCGATCATATCTTTGGTCGCGCACACGTCGCCCTGCAATTTTTCGCGCCCCTGAGTGCCATGCGGAAAAAATCCGAAATCGGTTCCCAAGGCACGCACACACTCATAGCCCGACTTCGCCCAATCGCGGAGTTCATCGTCATTGGTCATAATCGACAATTTCAGCGCACTTTTGATAAACGACGTAATGCTGTGCAGATAGCGGGCTTTGTTACAGTCGAACATTCCGTCCGGCGTGAATACCGACGTTTTTTCCTTGATGAATCGCGCCAATCCTACCGCCAACGTCAACGCCTCTTCGTTGCCTGTGGAGTCGGCAAGCCGCGCCAAGGGATAGATGATCTGCGCCCCGACCAAGATATTCGCCATCGAATCCACGGGCGGACGGCGGTCTACCCACCCTTTATCGGGATAGTACGAACTCGGAAACCAATACAAATCGCCGTCCTTGACCGCGATCTTTCGCAAGGCACGCACCAGTTTTTCCGCGTGGATTCGGCTTTGGTGATCATCGAGCGCAAGAAATCGTGTCGTCCATGCCATCAACGCCCCGCGAGGCGTCCATTCCAACTCCACGACGGGCGCAGTAAATGTCCATGGCTCGGCAGGAACCTGCATCAAACCATCGTCGCGCTGATTGCTTCGGAGAATATTGAGCAGGTCGGCATCGTGTTCATTGGGGTCTGTGCCTGTCATAATCCGCGCCAATGTCAGGGCTTCCAAGATGCGTCCCGCCGAGTCGCCGTGATCCCAAGGGGCATGAGACGCAATCGGCGGATCGGTATGACACTCAATATAGGAGTAAGGTTGACCGCCGCGTTCGGGATTGATCAAGCCGGTCATAGCACTGATCCCAAGACAGGCGCGGCTGACCAAATCGAACGGCTGTGAACGAAGTATCGTATTTGGCGAAGCGGATTGCAGCATATCGGCAGACATAATTTCCTCCCGGCAGTCTGTGTGCTGCCGTTTCCAAACGTGACAAAAAAGCATCGAAAAATCACCACTGCGTGCATTATAGAACTTTGTATCGATTCGGTCAAGATGTCCAGTCGAATCGCTTTGCCAACCCTACGGCGCGGTCGCGTTTGACGCCGAGCAGAGCGGCGGCATCGTCGGCAAGCATCCATTCGCGCCCATCAGTGGGTGGGTCACAGATGCGGGGGTTGTTTTGCATATCCCTATCTCCTCTCCTGTATCAAGCGACAAACAAAAATCCCCCTGCTCCGAGATTGAGCAAGAGGATGCGTTTGTCTGAAATTTTTTTGTTCCTACAATAATAGTACGTCGAGGGGGGGGTGTTTTACAACCATGCCCTAAAAATTTATTGAGATTTCTTATGAGTTGACC
>CAZPZP010000784.1:0-2299 GCA_964591025.1 uncultured Chthonomonadaceae bacterium | reverse complement strand
TGTCCTCACGCTCGAACTCTGGCTCCGCACCCAAGAATCCGCCTGAAATGCCCGCCGGAGTCAATCGCCGTCGCCCGCTCGATTCGGGTATAATTGGTTCAACTTAAGACAGGAAGCAAACGATGAACGTCTCACTATCGCCCGATGCGGAAGCCTCTATCAACGAGCAAATTGCAGAAGGTGTCTATCCATCTGCCAACGAAGCGATCCGCGAAGGAGTGCGCCTGATGAAAGAACAGGATGCCCTCAATCAGATTCGCCTCGAAGCCCTTCGCGCCCAAATCGCCATTGGAACGGCACAGATTGAAAGCGGCGACGGCGATTTCTTCGCATCGGGTACTGAAATGGCAGAGAAAATCAAAGCAAAGGGACGCGAACTCATGGCAGCAAAACAGGTATCGAAATCATGAAAACTCTGTTTTATACTCGTGAGTCACAAGCCGATTTGCTGGAGATTTGGAATTATCATCTATCATCAGGTTCGCGGCGAACGGATTTCCATCTCACGTATTCTTTCTTCCCATCAGGATATCTCAGGCATTACATGGCTTGACGATGACTCCACGTTGCCCTCTTGAACAGAAATATAATTCCCATGTTTCAGCCCTTTCCCATACAGCACGGCTTACTGCTTGATCTCAGCGACGACCCTTTTCCGACGCAGGTTTTCGGCTGGAACGACAGTATATTAAAACTGCCATTGGGCGCGACCCACTATGGCATGGTCACTACAGGAGATGCCTGTCTCACCTCGCAAGGTGCTTCCTATATGCTTCGCGCCGGAATGTTCTTCGTTGTGCCGAGCAATGCGGAAATTATCCCCGACGAATCGAGTCAAGGCTTGGTAATTTCACGGCTAAATTATCAGGGCTTGTGGCAGTTGGGCGGCACAATAGAAGACACGGGGCGGCTGCGCTATATTGACGGCTGTTCCGATACGCTCTTGGTTTGTCCGCCTCTGTTGGGCGAGCCATGCCTGAACCATCTCCATATCCCGCCGCATACGGATCAATCCGCTCATACTCATCCTTCTACGCGGCTCGGCGTGATTTTGCGCGGACGAGGCGAATGCCATACGCCCGAAGGCGTTTTCTCTCTCGAATCTGGTCTTGCGTGGCATATTCCGACGGGCTTACTGCACTCATTTCATACGCAAGACGAATCCCTCGATGTGATCGCGTGGCATCCCGACAGCGATTTCGGACCCACGCACGAGAACCATCCCATGATCAACCGCACGTTCCTGCAACGCTGACAATGCTAACCCGGAACGCGCCGAAAGAGACCGATATGTCCTCTCATCAAACAACGCCCAAACTCACTATGACAGTCGAACAGTTGGAAGTTTTCGCCGATGATCCCGATCTTGTCGTCAAGGCAAAGCAGATTTATACCGAGTATGGCTGCCTCGTCGTGCGCGGCTTGCTCAATCCTTATCTCGCCGATTTGGTGCGCGATGTCGAGCGAACCGCCGCCGAATCTTTGTCTCTCATAGACCAAGCAGAAAAAATCCCGGAAGGCTGGAAGACGCCGAACGGAACCCTGTTTTTGCCCGCCCCCGCCAACTATTCCCGCGACAAGCAGATCATGGTTCTGGCAGTCAACTATTACAACTCAGCGGCGTTTTTTCGTTCCGCATTCGACCCGCGTACTGTGGAGATTGCGGCGGCAATTTTGGGCGACAATGTCGAATTATTCCTCAACGGGCAATGCCTGTATAAAGAACCCGTCGGCGGGCATCCCAAGCATCTGCATCAAGATTCCGCCTATTTCGAGCATCGGTTCGAGGGACCGGTTGCAACCTTGAACTATCTCGTAGATACCGATTTGCAGAATGGGGCTTTGTACGTCGTTCCCGGTTCGCACCGCTTCGAAACGCTCAAACACGTGGACACGTTTTCGCATTTGGGCTTGGATGAACAAGAGTGGTCATGGGAGGACGCCCTGCCGATCATCGGGAAGGCGGGCGATTCGATTTTCTTCCATGTCCGAACCATTCACGGCTCGAAGGAGAACTACAGCGACAAACCGCGCCCCGTGACGATCAACCGCTATCGCCGCGCCGACGATTATGTGATCATCTCCGGCACGACAACGGACAACCGCTCCGATGCAGAGAAGCGAATGGAGCAAGCCAAAAAAGAGAATCAGCGCGGCTTGATGGTGCGCGGCTTCCGGGAATACGACGCGGCACGCTGAAGAATTTGTGCGGGCGTGGTAGAAATCTTACCACGCTGTGGTAAGATTTACATATTGTACTGAATTTTGGGATACAAACCAAAAGAGCGGATTCGGGTAC